>CAYPDN010000033.1:0-18991 GCA_964409445.1 uncultured Granulosicoccaceae bacterium | reverse complement strand
GCGGCACTGATGTCGATCAGCCACGTAACCTGGCTAAGAGTGTTACTGTCGAATAGATGTATTTGTAGCATACAAAGAGAGAGGGAGTAATTTGGAATTTGTTTGTATAGTAGTGTTTTGATCTACAGAGTTT
Source organism: uncultured Granulosicoccaceae bacterium (assembly GCA_964409445.1). Lineage (GTDB taxonomy): Bacteria > Pseudomonadota > Gammaproteobacteria > Granulosicoccales > Granulosicoccaceae. Next base: position 18,858 of record CAYPDN010000033.1, on the reverse strand, counting down.
CGGTTAAGCAGAGTGCGATAACTGACGATCAGCATCCGATCTCATTCCATCAGACCTAGATATGAATATACTTGGTATATCAGCTTACTACCACGATAGCGCTGCAGCGCTGGTCACTGATGGCGCGATCACCGCCGCTGCTCAGGAAGAACGCTTTACACGTAAAAAGCATGATCCGAGCTTTCCTGCTAATGCAATAAGGTACTGCCTGCTTTCGCAGGGTATTTCAGTAAATGAAATCGATCATATCGTATTTTACGATAAGCCATTGCTAAAATTCGATCGGCTACTTGAAACCTACCTGGCACAAGCGCCACAGGGATTTAAAAGTTTTCGGACAGCGATGCCTGTCTGGTTGAAAGAAAAACTTTATTTAAAGTCAGTTCTTCGCAAAGAGTTTGAGAAATTGGGTTCGGATAAAGACGATGCCAATTTAAAATTTCTTTTTACCGATCATCATCATTCACACGCCGCGTCAGCTTATTTTCCAAGCCCTTATAATGAGGCTGCGGTTCTTTGCATGGATGGCGTAGGAGAGTGGGCAACAACGTCAGTGTGGCACGGCAAGGGTTCGGATTTAAAACCTAAGTGGCAGATCGATTTCCCGCATTCCCTTGGTATGTTGTATTCGGCGTTTACCTATTATTGTGGATTCCGGGTTAATTCTGGAGAGTACAAGCTGATGGGTCTGGCACCGTACGGCGAGCCTGCTTATGTTGATTTAATCAAATCACATGTGATTGACATCAAAGAGGACGGTACTTTTAAGTTAAATATGGATTATTTTAACTTCACCACAGGACTGACAATGACCAGTAGCAAGTTTCACGATCTGTTTAATGGTCCGCCACGTGAGGCAGAATCTGAGATCAGCCAACGCGAAATGGACCTTGCGCGTTCGGTACAAGTTGTAACGGAAGAAATTGTACTGAAGCTCGCTGGTACAGTGCGCTCTGAAACCGGTTGCAGCAATCTTTGCATGGCTGGTGGTGTTGCTCTTAACTGTGTCGCTAACGGCAAGTTAACACAAGGAAAAATTTTTGACGATATATGGATACAGCCAGCAGCAGGCGATGCTGGTGGAGCTGTTGGAGCAGCGCTTGCGATTTGGCATCAGTACCTCGACAACGAAAAGCCGAGCACAACTGATGACACGATGAGCGGAAGCTATCTCGGGCCGGACTATTCAGAGCGTGAGCTTGTTGAAAGTCTCGATAAAACAGATGCAGTGTATGAAGTTATTAGTAAGGAACAATTGCCGGAAGTTGTAGCAAAGCAGCTCAACGACGGCAAAATAATTGGGTGGTTTCAGGGGCGTATGGAATTTGGTCCTCGGGCGCTGGGTGGTCGTTCAATAATCGGCGATCCGAGAAGCCGGGAAATGCAGTCGGTGATGAATTTGAAAATAAAATATCGAGAGTCTTTTCGACCGTTTGCACCATCAGTGTTAGCTGAACATGTACAAGAGTATTTTAAAATAAACTGCAGTAGTCCATACATGCTTCAAGTAGCCGAGATCGATAAAAAACATCGTATTGAAATGACCAATGAACAAAATATGTTATTTGGTATAGATAAACTGAAAGTACCGCGCTCTACCCTGCCTTCAATAACGCATGTGGATTACTCTGCTCGGATACAAACCGTTCATGAGGATACCAACCCCCGATATCACGCTCTGTTGACTGCGTTCTATGAGCTTACCGGGTGTCCAGTGATTGTAAACACCTCATTCAACGTTCGCGGCGAACCGATTGTGTGTACACCGGAAGATGCTTATCGTTGCTTTATGCGAACGGAGATGGATTGTTTAGTACTCGAAAACATCATACTGTATAAAGATCAGCAGCCAGCTGTAGAAAGTGATACAGATTGGATGGATGAATTTGAGCTGGATTGATAACTCAATCGTATTATTTATGTATAGGTGAACTGAGGTGGCTTCAAAAGAAATACCTGATTTAGATGAAGAGGGTTTGCGTAAATTTGCATTCACATTAGCTACTGTAGTTATCTTGCTATTTGCGCTTCTAATTCCGTGGTTGCTCGGCAGATTTCCAGTGTGGCCGTGGATTGTTGGTGGTGGGTTAGCAGTGTGGGGTGTGGTGGCACCTGGTTCTCTAAAGCCTGTTTACGAACTCTGGATGCGTTTCGGCTTAGTGATGAACCGGATCACCACACCGATTATTCTTGGAATAGTATTTTTTATAGTACTCACTCCAATAGCGTTTGCGATGCGTTTATTTGGGCGTGATATGTTGAAACTCAAATCGGATAGAGATGCGGATTCGTATAGAGTAGTGTCTTCTACACCTGATAAGACAAAGTTGGAACGACCTTACTAATGTTAGAGTTATTACGTGATTTGTGGGGGTACATGCGGGAACGTAAAAAGATCTGGCTAGCGCCGATCTTATTGATTATGGTTCTGCTTGGTGCTCTTATTGTTCTTGCTGAAGGCTCAGCCATAGCGCCTTTTATCTACACGTTGTTTTAGCAGTAAAGCGACCCTGATGAATTCACTTGCTACCGGTGATGAGCGCAATGAGCGGAGAGTTAAGATAATCGGTAATGTGCTGATTATCTCGATCCTCCTGGTGACTGTTGAATTAAGCTCCTATCTGGCACTGCGTTTCGGATTATTGCCGAAACTACCGGCTTTGTTTTACATAACGCCTCCAGCGATGAATGAGCCGTTATATAACCTTCATATGCAATACCGGCACCCTGTTGTGGGATGGGCTACAGACCTGCCGGAGGAAAAACGGTATTCGGTTGAGATTGAGTCGCGCCCTAATCCAACATTCCCCAATGAAGATAACTCTTGTGTGTCTATCTACGGTGATTCATTCACATTTGGTGATGAAGTGAATGATGACGAAGCCTGGGGCAATGTCTTGTCTGGTTTACTTGAATGCAAAGTAGCCAATTACGGACAAAGTGGTTATGGTACTGACCAGGCCTACCTTCGATTTGAGCTTAATGCAGCGGCGGATAAAGCACCTGTAAATTTGTTGGCTATATATCCCGATAATATTTTAAGAAATCTCAATCAATATAGACCGTTTTTAGCAGGGCCTTATGCGTCATGGCTTGCAGTAAAACCTAGATTCATCGTTGAAGGTGAGGAACTCAAGCTGATACCACAACCATCATTTACTTATGATGAATTAGTAAAGGCATCAACAACACCCGAATTACTTTTCAAACATGAAACCTTTATACCTGGCTCCGCTAACGGATTGCCGAGATATTCGTTTCCTTACTCTCTAACTATTGCTCGTTTTATCACTTCAAAAAAGGTTCGAAATTATCTTTCAAAGACACCTAGTTGGATACACTATCTGGAAGAAGATCATCCATCAGATGGTTTGAAGATTGTAAGTGGTATTATAGGGAAATTCGCGGCACTTTCAGAACAGAGAGGGCAGCGTCCCGTTTTAGTTCTTTACCCCACAGCAAGTTCTTATCGCTATTTTAAAAGTACGGGTATTAGTGCCACACAAGCTATTGCAGACGAGGCGCGAAATCTAGGTATACCTTACCTGGATCTGCATGAGCCATTTGCTCAACATTTGGGAGAACGCAACTACTGTGAGTTGCTAACAATGCCGGAGAGTTGTGCAGGTCACTACAATCCAGAGGGTAATAGAGCAGTTGCCAGTTTAATTAACGAGATATTGGAACCGATGATAGGGGGTTGATTAGTGCCTATCCAGAAACCCTATTCTACTATAAAAGATACAAGAACGTAGGGTGATGAGATGGATAAGCCTGCACATCCACCACAAAGCCAGGCATTGGTGGATGCGCAAGCTTATCCACCCCATGAATAGCCACTCACTATCGCGCTTAAAACTGTTTCTGGATTGGCACTAATTAGAAGTAATCTTTCATCGTTCGTTAGTTAAATATCCCCAAAGTAGATCCGGAACGGTTAGACCAAAAGATAAAACTGATTCACGATCCGCTCTAAGAACATAGTGAAAAGAGTGAGCGAGAGAAGGCTGCTTTTTTTGTCTGGCTCTCGTTTTGTCTCGTACACAAGTCAGTATTTCCTGGTTTTGTGTTGACCATGTCTCGACATGACGGCATGTGCTGATTCGATTCAGCCCAGGTGCTGCAAATTGTTGTACCATTAGTCTGCAAATTGGTAAGGATTCAGCAAAAAGGTGGACATAATGAACAAACAGACTTCACGAAAAATACTTCCAGGTTTTGCTTTGGTTGCGGCAATGGGCTTTGTTTCTCTGCCGGCTTTTGCCGATATCACAGGAAACTGGTTGTCGGAAAAGAACGATGAGGGCAAGCAGGTATCGGTTGAAATTTTCGAGTGTGGTGAAAAAATCTGCGGCAAGATCACCGATGTACATAACTCCGACAATACCTCTCTTATCGGTAAACCGATTATCGAAAACATGAACAAGAAGGGCGATACAAGCTACTCAGGTGGCCGTATCTATGCAGCAGACGAGGACAAATGGTACAAATCTAAAATAAAGGCTGAAGATGCCAACACTTTAAAAGTGTCTGGTTGCGTCGCCTTTATCTGCCGAAGTCAGATCTGGACCAGAAAATAATTTGCTTGTAGTGGATGTCTGTGTGTTAACACGACTAGTGTCGACATACACTTTATGTAACTGAGTGGTTTCTCTGCCTAAGTTCAGTTCATCCTTCAGCCAAGTAGGGCTCTCGTTGTCGAAGTAATTCAGAGAGCCCTCTTTTGAATCCTGCCTGGCTTACTTATTAGCGATTAAGTTCAATGTATTTGTTTGCGTAGCGTCTGCCAATCTCACGCAGAGCCGCGGCATCGAAGTGGGTACCGTCTATAGTTTGAAGACCGTCGGAATTAACACAACCTGTGTGCCTGTCGTTATCGTTGTTTAATGCCAGAAGCCTGCGATTGACCGGTGCCGGATTAGAACTGGTTTTCTGTGTTTCTCCACAGATAAATACCGGTGTTGTAGTGCTAAACCAGGGTTCTTGTCGCAGGTTGTTTATAAGTCTGCTGAGCTCATCAGGATAGTAGTTTGGCGCTACTTTCTCTGATGCTGTTGCATTGACATCAGCAGTACCGTTGTAGAGGAAATCTGTTTCTCCCTGGTGCCACAGAATACCATCGAAAGACGTTTTGTTGCTTGCGTTAAGGGCAGTCAGTGCCTTATTGGTCAGCGAGTTGTAAAAGCTGCTGCCTCTGCGCCATTGCCTGATTCCGGCACCTGGTGACGTGGCGAGTACAAATCCGACGACGCGTCGTGAATCTAGTGCAACCAATGACTTGCCAAAGTGCAAAGCGAAGTTGTTGTGTGGTGTATTAGTGGGAAATATCAGGTTGTTGTTACCTGGGTGACGTACTTGATTTGGACCGTCCCAGTGCTGTCGCAGATCTGCAACCTGCCAGCCGCTTTCATCTGTGAACGCAAACACTTTGTTATTTGGTGCGTCGAGAACTGCAAGACTGACATCGGACTCCGCGCCCTGAGCGTTTGACTGACCCGTAACCAGAATGAGATCTGTTAAATCCTCAATGCCGGGTGTTGTCTGGCTTTGCGTGTTGCTGCTTACGGGTACGGTAGTAGTGATTTGATTTGTTACCGAAGAGCTTGCAGTTCCAGGGTTGCTCTGTGCAGAGCCTACCCTGCAGGTGGCGACTCCGTTCCATCCGAAACCATCGTTATCTGTGTCTATGCATGGACCTGGTGTTGGCGCGGCTGTTGTAGTTACCGGGGTTGGCGGAGGAGCTGGTGCCGGTCCGGATGACGCAGATGCAGATGTAACTGACGGCTGGTTATCCGGCGTGCAAGTGGCAATTCCGTTCCATCCGAAACCGTCGTTGTCGCTGTCTATACAAGGACCGGCTGTGATAGCTTGCGCTGTTTGTGAGGACGTTAGCGCGGTAGGTACTGGTGTGGCGTTCGGTATGGTTGCCTGTGGTGAAGGACTCGGTACCGGATCTGGTGCAGATAGTGTGCAGGACAGTGTTGCCCGGCTATTGGAGTAAATCGTCGCCACTGCAAAGCGTGTGTTGGCAGGTGCTGTGCCTGAGTTCACACGCAGGATTTTGTTACTATTGGTAGTATCGATGGCAGATCTCAGTACTCGGAAGCTTTGGTCAGACCAGGACAGCTGCGCACTGGTGAAATCGCTACCCCTCGTATCGCAGACCAGATCAAGATTGTCGTTTTGCCGCGCTGTCACTTCCTGGTAAAGGCATTCAGAGTTCAGTGTTATGGATGAGCCGACGCTTCGAGTGCGACTGTTGTCATCACACAAAATCCAGTTACCAGATAACAGATTCGGACCGGCGTGCAGAATAGTGCTGGTAAGAAAAAGCAGAGAAAATAATACAAGGTAACCGCGGTAAATCATAAGGAGGTATTCTGTTCTTGGTGGGGGAGATCTCATGCTACGAGACTTGTCAGGTTGATACGAGTGGTGAATAGGCCACCGGGGCGCGGCATTTATGACAGAAGGTGAAAATGAGAACCACAGCTCAAATAGTTCGTAAGGGTTGTTTGACTGAAGAAACCTTCTACTGCTCGCCCGTCAACACAGTGGTTTGCTATAGTGGTTGGACTTAAGAATAAAAATAATTGGCAATCGTTATGAATACAGTCAGTCCCCAGCGCGCAGCCCTGTATGTACCTGCGAGCAATCAAAGAGCCATTGATAAGACCGCAAGTATTAATTCTGACTGGATTATTTTTGATCTTGAAGATTCGGTGGCGCTTGAATACAAAGCTTCTGCACGAGCGGCGTTAAAAGACGCGTTTCAAAGCCGTGAGTTTGGTCGCAGCCGCACTGCTATCCGATGTAACGCTGTCGGAAGTGACGACTTTTTATCGGACATCGAAACTGTTGCGACGTGTCATCCCGATGCTGTGCTGTTACCTAAAGTGAATTCAGTGGCCGATGTGCAGCTTTATACAAAGCGTGCTGATGCAGCAGGATTGCCTGCTGCAATCAAAAGCTGGTTTATGATCGAAACTGCGAGTGGCATTGCACAGCTCAGTGAAATTATCGACAGTGCTGCTGCTTTGCGCTGGCCGTTAAGCACCCTGGTTGTTGGCCATAACGATATTGCCAGTGAAACAGGGGTATCACTGGATCACAATCGGCGTTATCTGTTGCCATGGCTGATGCAGATTATATTGCAGGCAAAGCAGGCCGAGCTTCAGGTGCTCGATAGTGTCTGGAATAACTTTCGAGATCTGCAGGGGTTTGAACAAGAGGTGTTGCAGGCGAAGCAAATGGGATTTGATGGTAAAACGCTTATCCATCCATCTCAGGTAGAGATTGCGACACGACTGTTCTCACCCTCGGCTGAAGAAGTAACTCGCGCCAGGCTCATTGTAGAAACTTTTTCATTACCTGAAAATAGTCAATCGAATGTGTTGTCAATCAATGGCGAGATGGTTGAGCGATTGCACTTACTGCAGGCGCAGCGTCTATTGCAAAAAGCTGATCTTGCCTGAGTTATTCAGACGGTACTCTGTACAGGTTTGGATAACATAACTTAGCTTCCGACAATTTTACGTTTCTCAGTTGCGACCAATTGCTCTGAATTCCCAAGGCGGAATGGCTGTTTCTTCAGCCCATATGCCAAGCTTCTTTCTTACGGCGTTTTTTGCAGCCTGGCGATAAACACGTTGATCTCGTCGGTTTTGTTCTTTGCTGAACTTTTCGTAGTACCACGCCTTGCCAGTTTTTAGCATTTCAAGGTTAATGTCCTGATCGTCTTTCAGTACGACGCAAATTTGCCTTTTATATTTATCTACTTTGTTGCACCGTGCTGTGACTTGCTTGCTCATAATCATGCTGCGCAGATAATTTCTGGACGCTATGCCGTGGTTTTGCTGAACCTCCGGTGCGTCTATGGCGGCCAGTCGCACGATGACGCGCTTTTTACCGAGAGGCGTTATATGCACAGAATCGCCATCGTGCACTTTGGTGACTGTACCGCTGATGACAAGGTTCACTTCCAAACCGTTGCTATCGGAGCCGCGGTCGAAGCAACCGCCAAGAAAGGTACATATCAGTGCGGCTAACAAACGCTGACTTAGAGTGCTTACAGTTTTCAATAGTCGATTTTTTTGCGGGTCTGTTTTAGATTGCTGTGTTTGGTTTTGCTGTCCATGCGTTTGCGTTGCGAGTTCTTGCTGGGTTTGGTGGGCTTACGCGCTTTTTTAACTGCAGTTGCATCGAGAATGATCTTTTTCAATCTCGAGAGTGCATCGTGCCGGTTTTTTTCCAGAGATCGGTATTGCTGCGCTTTGATAACAATGGTGCCGTCACTACTCACACGCTGATCTTTAACTTTAAATAGTGCGGCTTTATAAGACTCAGGTAGAGATGAGGCTGCGATATTAAAACTCAGGTGAATGGCGCAGGAAGTCTTATTAACTTTCTGTCCGCCTGAACCCTGCGCACGGATTGATTTAAAGTTGATCTCGTCTTCAGGGATGGTAACTGAGTTTGTAATTTCCAGCATGGATGAAAGCGTAACATATCTGTTGGACCGTCCAATCCTGACGATAACGGCTATCTGGTAGGTAAGCTGGAGTTTACTAGGTGGTCAGCAGATAGACCCGAGGATCACACCAAAGTATACGCGGCAGCAACCGCGATGCAGGCGAGTAGTATTTGTATCCGCAACAGATTGATATTGGTTTTGGTATTTTTCAATTTAGCTGGTCTCCGTTCATTGTATATAGATCATGATGACGATTTAATCTGATATTTTTATGACTGCGGAATGTTAAATTGAGTGGGAAAATGACGAATAATTGCGGCCCGCCGGATCAGACGACCCACCAACCCGCCCGCTTTGCGAGCTTGTCAGAATACTTAGAATGCAGACTGAGAGGATTGTTGGTATGTTCTTTGAGCAGTCTGGCTGTTGGGGCCCGTAGAATGAAGACCAATCGCTCCTGATTTGTCACTACGTTCGGGGCACAGATACATACAGTGTAATGGAGGTATTCTTGTATGGCGGAAGTAGATCAGATAGTTGACACCTTAAAACAGCTACTCAAAGAGAAGAGCGTCAATCAGGCTGATGTGGCGGCGGTGCTGAATCTGGGGCTTGCACGGGTTAAGCAAATGTTTGCTAACAACGATTTTCATATTGATCGACTCGCGATCGTCTGTAACGAATTGCTCGATATGGAACTGGCAGATCTGGTGCTAATTGCTCAGGATCGTCAGAAATATATTGAAGAATTAACAGAAAGACAGGAACAGCAATTGATCTCCGATGAGCGGCTGTTACTGGTAGCGGTGTCTATTATGAACAAGTGGATGCCACATGAAATTGTCGAGCAATATGAAATATCAGATGCAGAGTGTGACCGCCATTTGCTTACACTTGAAAAACTCAAACTGATCAGTCGACGAGCTAACGGTGGTATAAAGTTACTTATCGATCGGAATTTTCAGTGGATAACTAATGGTCCTCTGGAGAATTTCTTTCGCCAGCATGTGCAAAGCGATTTTCTCGATGCGGGCTTTGGCAATCCAGGTGAGGTCAGAGTGTTCCGTACGGGTATGCTGACTACAAAGTCCGCTGAAGAAATGACGCGGCGCATCGATAAGCTCGTCAGTGAGTTTATGGATCTCAACAGGGAAGATGGGAATATTGAGTTACAGAATCGCTTTGGATATAGCTTTCTGATCGCGATGCGACCATGGCAGATGCCGTCTTTTACAAAATTATTAAGGGCAGATTCGGTCTGACGTTTTATTAGACCAGCCAGGTGAACATCTACATACAGGTGTACTGCACCACTGATTAAGGTTGCAGCAGCGGTGAAGGGTTGATCACCTGAACTCTGGGCCCTGAAGAATGCCATTTAGTACTGCCTTCCAGGGACTTGTGATCAAGATGGGTGACGTACCAGAAGACGATATCCTCGCGATCTATGTTTTCGCTGTTGTTGTAGTTATCCCCGATTTCACCTCTTGCGCCGAGGAACCAGCCATCGGTCTCACCGCGATTCCATTTGCGTGCTGCAACATCCCATTGGGAGAAATCATCGGTAAAACCATCGTAGGCACCTGGATTTAACTCGACGCGCAGACCAGTTTCGGCGTCTTTTATTGTCCAGTAGCTGGTACTTACTTTGCGGTCATTGAATTCTGATGTTTGTAGATTCCCGCTGTTTTTCAATATCTGGTCGTTTTCGCGACCGTCAATATCAAAGTCGTACATCCAGTGGGCATGGTGGCGGTGGTCAGCTTCGCACTGTAATCCACGGCTGAATACATACGAGTCAAAAAAGCCGTCAGGGCTAAAAACATAGGATTGATAGATATCGTATTCACCAAGTTCTGCACTGACGCCTACTTCAAGATAATCATTGCCATCCTGCTTATAGGTACGGGCGCAGAAACCATCACCGTTACAGCTATCATATGGCGGATCGAGCTCAATTGGCACGTACGCGTTTGACCATAAGATATCGGCATATGGGCCGCAGACGTCGTTGTCGTAATCTACTCGCATGACCGGGAAGTTGGCCCTGTGCAGAATTTTCCGATCCCGAAATGTCACATCTTTGAGTTCAAGGCCAGCTATGTTGTTAGTTGAGTAGGTAAACTTCCAGCCACCCCAATCGATGTCGCCTTCCACTGCCGCAGCGTTAGTGATAGTTGCAGCGAAAATAGCGCAAAATGCCAATACGGACTTTAGCAGTTTGGTGTTTGGTAACTGCATTACTGTATCGCTCCACTGTTCTCAACGGTGGAATTGCTTAGGTTCACCAGCGCGCGATACTGCGGCAGTACTCCGTTGCCGCCACCGAACGTCACGTAGATTTTTCTGTCATTAAAAAACTGGTGACCAGTTTCGGCGGTTTCTATCGCAGAGGGGTAGGCCAGCAAACCTGTTCCTCTGAGTTTCAGATGATCGGTAAAGCCCTGTTTGTATAATGCGTCCTCTGCAAGTGCGATGGCTTGTCTTACTTCCGTTTGTGATTCCGGTGGCTGGTAGTTGTGTGCAGCAGCGACTGTATGGTCAAGAATTGTGTTGCTGTCAGCGCTGAACTTTATAGTGATTACCTGATTGGTGTTGTAACTATAAACTTCTGTTTCGATGTGAGTGATAACGTCAGATTTATTTTTGATTTCGTATTGGGCCAATACCTCGAAGTGCTGGCCAAGTGATTTGCTAACCTCGGAGTCTGCCAACAGCGCTTTAGTAGATTTTGCTGTTTTTTCTAAATTGGTTTTGGCGATTGTCACTGAGTGCAGGGTAGTAACATCAGTAATATTCACTGGTTGTGGCGGCCAGATGTCTGCGTTGGAATCGGTAAAGTGAATAGTTGATTGGTCTGAGTTAGCATGATCGTCTGTAACTGTTGCAATATTCGTCGGCGGGGTTGTTGCTGTTTGATCACCAGTTGTTTGAACTGGAGTCTCAACTTCTGTCGAGCTGTTTTCTGTTATCTGGTCCTCTGTCGACGTTAAATCTTCTGGCGCTAATTCCTGCTCGCTTAAATTTTGAGGAAGTGCCTCGCTACTGTCACTGCTGCAGGCAGCCAGTGAAAAAGCCAGACAGGCGACAACGCAGAGAATAGACAGAGATATAAGCCGATTGTAAAGTCGCTTTATGACACGATCTCTGTTTTGTTGTTTGTCTGTTTTTTGAACTGTAGGCACTTCTGGTTTCCGCCCGAATTCATCATCGATAATACTGCGTATAGTAACGTTTTAACGCTTGCGATATCAGGGTGATCATCACGTTTAACAATTTCTAATTGACTTATCTAGTACCTATCACAGCCAAAATCCCACGCAGTGCATCTTTTCCTGAGCTGTGACCGTACTGATTAAGCTCCGCTAACGTTTGCTGCACCACTGTCGTGTCATTGCTGCCAATTGCGTTGAGAACGTTGTGTAACAGAATTACTGCATGGCCTTTGCAGGCTGCATGCAGATGGGCAAGACTGATGCGGTTTGTGAGTGTTGCAGCGTGTGCTTTTATCCAGTCGGAAAGTACTGTGAATTGCTCTATCCGATCTGTGTGCTTTAAGGTTATGAGTGCGCCTACCAGGATATCGTCTCCGGCTGGTGTTAATCCCTCCCCGCAGCCGATGATGTCTTGTAGTTGCTCTGATGGTTGCGAACCGGGTTTGGCTTGAAGCCATTGAGATAGTGTCTGTATTCCAAGTTGCAGACGATTATCCAAATTTTGATTGAATGCAGTTTGTGTCTTTTGCGGCTCCAGGTGTGTGTGCAATAGCTCGATTATTTGTGGATTAACCGGCTGAGAGATTAACAGTTCTGTTGTCGTGCTGTGAGTAGGTTGATTGGCAATGAATTGGAAACTGGCAGCACCTTCGATAGAGAGCTTGTCTTCACGACAATACCATTGCTGTTCAGCTTCAATTGCAGGCAGCTGTGCAGAAGATGTACGTATATTGATTGGCCCGTCAACAAGCGATTGGGTGCCGAGGCAAACCAGTTCATCCGTGTCTGAAATTTCCAGATACACACTACTCTTAAACACCGCTAACACAGAACCGGATGCACCATTGAGTACTGGCTCTGCCAGCTCACCGACGCGAGTAATACGCGAGGTCATCGGTGACTACAATTGCGCAATGATTGCGGCACCCAGTTTTGCCATTTCACTGTTACAGTGACAAAGAACAATATCACTCTGAATCAACGCTGCACATTGTTGTTTGTAGTTTTGCGGGTCGTCTTCTGTGCCACAAACCGATGCCATAACTATTGGCTTGTCAGTTACCTTGTCCAATGCTTCATTTACCACTTCCGTGACTGCTGCAGTGGGATTGGCATGTGCACCGTATCCCAAAACGATGTCCAGCATAATCACGGCGTTCGACGGATCTTTTAACTCGTCAATAAGGTAAGGCGTGCGCACCGATGGTTCAAGCATCGGGTGCGGTTTGCCGAGTGTGTATTCATCAGCACCCAGGTCCAGCAGCAGGTGATTGGTTTGGTGGTTGGCAGATGGATCACCTTTCACAGCGTTGGAACTAACCTGAACGCCTTCATCCTCTAATACCAGGTGTGCTTCTGTACATAGTGTTCCCCCAGTGAACAGACCTTTCAGGTTTTGGCGTGGGCCGCCTTTAAGTCCCTTCGCCAGTGTTATTGCTTTGGTGTTGATATCTTCAACTTGCGCGTTACTGCCTGCAGCGAGCTCTGCAGCAGTAAGCAGGGTACTGGTAAAACGAATAGTCGAGTCAGTGGGTATTTTTTGACCGAATACACAGGCAATTGCAGGTTTGCCACAACTGGCTAACCTGTCGAATACCAGCTTGGCTGTTTGCGCACCGGGAGGTTTTGAAATCAATACAATTTGTTCGGTCTGCTCATCATCAGCCAGCAGATCAATTGCCATTAGTGTGGAGATGGCACCGACATCATCTGTCATATCGCGCCCGCCAACACCAATGCCGTGACGGATACCTGATCCAAGCTTTGACAGCAACACTGAAAATTCCTGCAGTCCGGTGCCTGATGCAGCGATTGCACTGACACTACCTTGCTTTACCGCGTTGGCGAATGCCAGTGGTACGCTATTGATATAGGCTGTTCCACAGTCCGGACCCATTACCAACAAACCGAGATCTTGTGCTTTACGCTTTAAAGCAACTTCCTTGTCGGTGGATATATTGTCGCTAAAGATCATGACGTTCATGCCGTGATCGAGGGCCACGTGTGCTTCCCTGGATGCGTAAGCACCGGGTGTTGAAATTAAAGCGAGATTCATTTCAGGTGCTGCAGCATACGCAGTACCGAGCGTTGAATAGTTTAGTTGGCTTTGGTTACTGGCAGCTTTGTTTCCCTGTAACGACTTTTCCACTTGCGCCAGCGCTCGGTTAGCGCTCGATTTCCCGTCAGCGCGCAGTGCTATGACAAGGTCATTGGCGCTGGCACTTTCACCGGTCTCGGTGAGAAGCCCTGCATCCTTCATGATTTGTTGATTTGCCGGAGTGCCGGTCATCAACACTGCTTCTTCAATGCCGCCCAGTGCCGAAATCTCTGCCGACAGTCGCATCAGAGCCACAGAGTCGAGATAAAATCCTTTGCGAATTTCGTTGACGACGGTGTTCATAGTTTATTGGTCATATTTGTTGATCAGGGCAGTGCCAACTTTTTTGCAAGTGCGGTACAGGCCTGTTCGAAACAGGCAAGCGGCGCATTCACAATCCCTGCGCCAACTTGTCCGATACCGGGTTCGCGATGTGCTATGCCAGTATTGATGGTTGGTGTGATGCCTGAGTGAATAACCTTGCGGACATCGATGCCGCTTGGTACGCCTGCGAAGTCGAGCCCCGGGATAGTCCATTCAGGGTTCCGTCCACAAGTGATCTCAACCATTTGATTGGTGTAGTTGGCAGCATCTGCGGCAGTTCCCGCACCGACAAAACCTGCCACTGCAGGAGCGGCTGCCATTGCAAAGCCACCGAGACCGATCGTCTCTACAATGGTTGAGTCACCCATATCGGGATTGGCATCCTGTTCGGTAAAGCCCGGGAAGTACAAACCGCGTGGCATCTCGACTGCTGCAGTAAACCATTCATCACCACAGCCGCTGACGCGAATACCAAATTCATAGCCGTTGCGGGACATCGCTGTGACCACCGAGCTGCCGTCAATATCGCGCACCGGATCCATGATTGCTTTTCCCATGGCCATTGCAACGTTTAAAAAGAACTGATCGTTACCGGCTATAAAGTTGAGAACTTCATAGGCAGTATCGGGCTCTGCCACACGTGCCATGGTGGGTGCCAGCTCACGCATAAATAAACTTGTGCATGCAACATTGCGCTGGTGCATTTCATCACCCATTGATAAACCGCGGGCAATAATATTTTTCAACCCGATACCATCACAGGCGAGCAATGTATCGGCAAGAAGAGGTCCGAGCGTAGATTCCAGCCACTGCAACCTTTCGATTACTGATTCGTCGTTACCACCGAAGCGCATTACTTTGCCCAGACCTTCATTGATTGCGCAAAACGCTCGATTGCCAAAGGTACGATTTTCAACAATCATCATTGGCATTGACTGAGTCACAATACCTGTCATCGGGCCGACAGCACTGTGATGGTGATTGGGTGAAAATTCAATGTCACCACTGGCTGCGAGTTGTTCTGCTGTATCCAGGTCTTTGGCCCAGCCCTCAAGCACAATAGCGCCACAGACAGCACCCTGCATAGGGCCACACATATCAGACCATGCGATCGGTGGTCCGGCATGCAGTATTTTATGTTTACCGAGATCTTCTATTAGTTCAGCAGCTGGCAGCACTTCAGTCAGTATCGGCTCAGCCGACATCATCCGGCTGAGTGCCTCTGCATTGGCTTTGTCTACCTGATTGCCAATGCTTGTCTCTGATGCTGTATCGGACAATCGGTCTGCGGCGTCTAAAACTTGTATATCGGTTGTTGCCGGGGGCTTCCAGTCTACTGCGAGTGCCGGAACCTTTTGTGATTCGAGATCATCGATAAATCCTTTCAGACCAACACCCAGTACTTTTGGACCGTCGGACAAAAGATCGCTAGCAGACATAAGTGAGCACCTTATATTCAGCCATTGTCGCTATACATTTTCCATAGAGATGTTGTCGTTGAAGGCGTTGTATTGCGGATCGCTGTAAACCGCGAGCGCTGCTTCAACACCGGCGCTGGCGGGTGCACTATAGCCATTGCGTCGCAAAGTCATTTCCAGTGCAGCGAGACATGACAGAACGTTGTCTTTGCGACATCCGTAACCCATGGTGCCGATGCGCCATATTTTACCGTGCAGAGGACCGAATGAGGTACCGATCTCTATCGCGTAGTCGTGTAGCATTTCTGATCTGACTTTATCGGCGTTAACTCCATCAGGTATGACAACGCCGGTGACATTCGGCATTTTGTATTTGAGATCGTGACCGAATACCTGCATCTCCATTGCCTGCAATCCGGCCACCAGTGCAGCACTGGTTTGATTGTGTCGCGCGAAGCGTGTCTGCCAGCCTTCCTGCAACACGATGCGAGCGCACTCGCGTGCAGCGTAGAGCATGGATGTCGCTTCGGTATGATGATTTAGCCGTGCTTCACTCCAGTAGTCCATGATCATCGCCAGATCAAAGTAGTTTGATTGAATCATCTCACCGTCGGCCGCCTGATAGTCATCTGGCCTGATACCCTGTTCGATATGTTTGCGGCTTTTTATCAATCTTGCAGCGCGATCATTTAGAGTGATTGGTGACACTCCGGGCGGGCCAGACAAACACTTCTGCAAACCTGCAGTTACTGCATCGAGCTGCCAGTCGTCAGCATCCAGTGGCATACCTGTCAGTGAGGCGGTCGCATCGACAGCAATCAGTACATCGTGAGCACGACAGATCTTGCCGACCTCTTCGAGTGGCTGTGCCATTGTTGTTGATGTGTCGCCCTGAACACAGGCGAGCAATTTTGGCCGGTGTGTTTTGATCGCGTCTTCTATTTGCTGCGGATCAAAGACACGTCCCCACTCTGCCTCTATAGTCACAACCTCTGCGCGGCAGCGCCCGGCGATTTCAGTCAACAGATGTCCGAAACGGCCGAAAACAGGTACCAGCACTTTGTCGCCCGGGTTTAGCAGTGACACCATGACTGCTTCAATACCCGCCCGTGCAGTGCCGTCAACCAGTAGTGTCCACTGGTTGCGGGTTTGGAAAATGCCACGGTAAAGTGACATGACTTCATTCATGTATTCAGTGAAGCGGGGGTCGAACTGGCCGAGCATCGGCATCGACATTGCGTTTAGAACTCGTGGGTCTACCTCAACCGGACCTGGCCCCATGAGCCTGCAGGCGGGTGGGTTCAGGTCGTGATACTGATTTTGCATACCGCGAATCTACAGGCTGGTGGGGTTACCTGTAATCATATCAAGTTGGTAGCAGCGCTTCACGGTTAAGTGCAGAGCCGTTCGTGGTTTTTAGGGCGTACCATCACAAAGCAAGGCTTACAAAAAGCGTTGGGCCGCTTTGCAAGCGGCGCTCTACTCGTGGATTACCGGCGCATTCTCTGCCAATAAGTTACATGATCGAGTTAAGTTTCGTCGTCTTTTCCAGAGTAATTTTCGATCATTTCCAGCAACCCGGTTGAATCTGGTCCGGCCTGCAGAGTCAGCGTCTTGCCATCTCTGAAAACGGTAATCGCTATTGGCTCATTCCTGTGGATACTTGGTGTTGTACTGGCCGCGACTGCGGCGAAGTCGTGAGGACCTTCGCAGACCAGTCCGTTGATGGCGAGAATCAGATCGCCTCCCAGCAGCATGCTCTGGCCACCAATTTTAGACGGTACAGTACCTGCCCGCAGGCCGGCTTCCGCCATCATTGAATTGGCATTGACTCGCTGCACCAGCATACCACCACGTGGAAAGTTGAGTAATTTAGCGGTTTTTGCATCCAGTACGATACCTTCGAATCCGGCCAAAACACCAGAGCTTGTCAGTAAGGCCTGCTTAGCCGTGTTGCTTGAAGTGGCAAAGCCGATGCCGTCAAAGCCGCCACTTTTAGTCAAAATGAAACTGACAATGCCGATGACCTCGCCACGACTATTAAACATTGGCCCACCTGAATTGCCGGTATTAATAGCGGTATCGGTTTGCAGGAACTCAATCGGTGTGCCGCCTGCCATAAGGCCACGGTTGAGCCGACCAGACAAATGCCCGACGCTGAGAGTTTGAGAAATACCGAAAGGTGCACCGATGATAAATACTTCGCTGCCGATAGGGGTGTCATTGGAATCGGCAAGGTGTGCAATATGCGGGGTTGGGTGACTTTCTCTGAGTTTTATCAATGCAACATCGCTGGCCGCAAGAGAAGAGATCACATCCGCTTTAATTCTTTTGCCATCGGTAAACAAAACCTCGATGGCATTTGCACCGTCAATCACATGTGCTGCCGTGAGGATTTGATCCTCTTCTATTAATACACCCGATCCAATACCGAGCGCTGCATCCGATGCCTTTTGACCGTTTGCGACTGTGGCTGTGAAAATTGTGACTACCGATGCAGAGTGTTCCGCGTAGAGCGCCGCAAAATCCGGCCGCGTGCTGGCGTGGCTGATACTAGCAATCAGGCTTAACAGCAGAATTAGTACACGCATTTTTAACTCCCAGGTTCCAGTACATCCATTTAGCAGCAACCGTTGTTGTACGGTGGTCGTGGTCAGTGTTCGGGGATCAGTTTATCAGGGTCCGGTGCGCATGTATTGGGTCGTAACTCGCACATCCCCAAGCTAGCGCCAGCTGATTTTCCTGGCCGTGAGGGCTTTAAAGCAGCCAACCAGCGAGGCTTTGATCATCACCAGACGGTATTTAGAGAGATTAATCAGGCGGTTGTTCCGCAGGGATGGGAAAAAAACGCTCAGAATCTGTACTATTGGGATGCTCAGCGCGCAGATCACCAGTACGGCAACCGTAGCTGGTTTTGCGTTAATAGACAGAGTATAAATGTCAGTGCGAAAACCAGACAATGGCACGGCCCGATAACCATCGCATCATTATTGTGGCAAGCGAGCTTTATTGCGGCCAGGGGGTTACCCGATGGTGGCCAGACGTTTTCGTTGCACTTTTGTATACCGCTGGCAACGATTCTGAGTTTGCGGATGCTTCATAGCTGGTAGCAACTTAAAACAGCAACTGATGGTGTTAGCTGGTATCAATCTTATGATCGAAATTCCTGAATCTGGCAATAACCTTAGGCAGCAGGGGATACACGAGATTGAATACGATGATCAGTGTTAAAATAGAAGTACAATTAAAAAGCCACTGATGAGCTCTACTGCCAAGCTGCCCCCATAAACAGAGACTGGCCGCGTGCAGTAAAGTACACATTTAAAAGTG
>CAYPDN010000032.1:0-19789 GCA_964409445.1 uncultured Granulosicoccaceae bacterium | reverse complement strand
TGACGGTTAACGGCAGGCCACGCTGGACATGCCGTTCGCATGTCAATGATGTGATAGACGGTAACAAACTGGTGTTGGAACCGTTGCGCAGTCATCCGCGAATTCGCGATCTGGTTGTCGACCTGACTCCGTTCTTTGAAGCATGGAAAGACGCAGGTGCGGTCTTTAAACCAACGGCTACGCGTCACGATAAACCAGTACGCATTAGTTCTAAAGATTCTGCACGCCAGAATGCGGATGCAGGAATTGAATGTATCAATTGTGCTGTTTGCTACAGTGCTTGTGATGTTGTGGCGTGGGATGAAAATTATCTCGGCCCTGCAGCGTTAAATCGCGCCTGGACACTGGTAAACGATGCAAAGCATAGTGCGCGCAAAGAGACATTAAACAGTGCGCTTGGTGATGGTGGCTGCGGATCGTGTCATAGCATGGGTAACTGCACTCGGCATTGTCCGGTTGGTTTAAGTCCCTCTGCAGGTATAGCCGGGCTCAAAAAGGCGGCGTTGCGTGGTTTGCCTGTAGCAGATAAATCCTGATGGGTGAAAACTGTTGAATACGGCACGGCTGCTTTTTGTAGCGCAGCGCTACAGCGCGATGCTGCTCGGTCCTTTAGTTATTATTCACTTATTGGTAATAATTTATGCAGCTCGCAACGGGCTGACGGCCGATGAGATCCTCGGGAGAACTCAGGGTAGTTTTCTCTGGTTTGGTTTTTACCTGTTATTTGTTTTAGCTGTGACGGTACATGCCCCGATTGGGGTTAGAAACATTCTTAACGAATGGACTGGATTTTCCGCTCGTGCAGTTAACGTTGCCTGCGTGCTGTTAGGGCTGGTTATGTTAGTGACCGGCCTTCGTGCTGTGCTGGCGGTAACCTGAGTATGGCTTCACCTGTTAAGTCAATGCGTGGCCATAAAAGCTATATGGCTTTTATCGGTCACAGAATTTCCGGGTTGCTACTGGCGCTGTTTATACCTGTTCATTTTCTGGTGTTGGGGCTCGCTCTTGAAGGTGCGGACACCTTGAACCGATTTTTAGTGTTTACTGAATTGCCACTGGTGAAAGTTGCCGAGTGGATTCTGGTGGTATTGCTTTCGGTGCACCTGCTGTTTGGTTTCAGAGTGTTGATTCTCGAGTTAACGGACTGGCCTAATACTGCAGATAACCGTACCGGCTGGATTTTACCCAGCGTGCTCGGTGCGTTGATTATCGGTTTTATCTTTCTGGCGCAGTTTTAGTCGCATGGTTGAAACTCATCAAACAGATATATTAATTCTCGGTGCAGGCGGGGCCGGTCTTTTTGCAGCGCTACACGCTAAACAAGCTAACCCTGATCTCGACGTTACAATTGCTGTGAAAGGGCTGCTGGGCAAATCCGGTTGTACGCGTATGGTGCAGGGCGGATACAACGTTGCAGTGGCAAGTGGTGATTCAATTGAACGCCACTTTATGGATACCATTGTTGGCGGCAAGTGGTTGCCGAGACAGGACATGGCCTGGGAGTTATGCGTTAAAGCAGTTGAACGCATTCAGGAGCTTGAAAATGAACTGGGTTGTTTTTTTGATCGCAATGATGACGGTTCTTTGCATCAGAAAGCCTTTGCCGGACAAAGCTTTGATCGCACCGTGCACAAAGGTGATCTTACCGGCATTGAGATTATCAATCGCACAATGGAACAGGTGAATTCACTGCAGGTGAATCGGCTTGAAGAACACCGTGCAATTGAACTGATACCGGCAAAAGATGGTTCGGGCATAGCCGGCGTGTTTCTTATAGATATTCGCACCGGCGAGTATCGATTAATAAAAGCAAAGGCAGTGCTGCTTGCAACCGGTGCCGGGCCAACCATGTATTTATATCACACACCCTCTGGTGATAAGTCCTGTGACGGGCTGGCTATGGCACTGCGTTACGGTTTGACTTTACGTGATATGGAGATGGTGCAATTTCATCCTACCGGCTTGCTTGGCGGACCAGACACACGTATGACCGGTACGGTGCTTGAAGAAGGTTTGCGCGGGGCTGGCGGCTATTTGCTTAATGGTGACGGTCATCGCTTTATGCTGGACTATCACGAAAATGCAGAACGTGCGACACGCGATATTGTATCGCGAGGTATCTATGATGAAATGCGCCGCGGCAATGTCACCTCAATGGGTGGCGTATATATAGAGATGGGACATCTTGGACCTGACAATGTCAGTCAGCGCTTTCCCGGTATGGTTAAAAGATGTGCTGACTGCGGGTTTGATCTTGCCGGTGGCAGAGTCGAAGTAGTGCCTACTGCGCACTATATGATGGGTGGAATTGAATGTGAGATCGATACCTCATCTTCATCTCCCGGGCTGTTTATAGCCGGTGAAGACTGTGGCGGTGTGCATGGGGCTAACCGACTTGGTGGTAACGGTGTAGCAAACTCGACGGTTTATGGTGGTATTGCCGGTGACTCAATGGCTGCTTACGTGGCAGCTAATCAACGCTGGAAAGAGGCAGACCAATCGGTAGTAGAGCAGGGAATTGCCAGAGCCGAGATGCCGTTTGGCAAGCTACCAGATAACATGTCTGCGTTGCGAGATAGTCTGCATCAGACGATGTGGGATAAAGTTGGAATACTGCGTAGTGCACAGGATCTGACCGATGCACGTCGGGAGTTAAACTCTCAACATATGGCGTTGTTTGATACAGGTTTGCAGGATGGACAGCGGGCTTTTAATCTGACGTGGCATGACTGGCTGAATATGCAAAGTCTGTTTGATATCAGCAAGGTGATAACAGAAGCATCAATTGCGCGCCAGGACTCACGTGGTGCACACTTTCGTGAAGATTATCCGGAAACTGGTGAACTTGACAGTACCTGTTACATCCGTACTTCAGGTAAGGTTGATGATCTGGTTACAGAGGCGGTGCCGGTTGATTTTACTATAGTCAGACCGGGTGAATCATTGATAGAGGATGAAGCCGGTGCACCACCGGTTACTGCATAAGCCCTGCGCCTGATAAGCTAACGACAGCTAAAAGTACTACCAGAGAACAGCAATATGATTAGTACAGAAAATATTGAAATGGCAGGCTACGAGATTATGAAAAAAGCCGCCATAGATATTCCTGATGACTATCTCCAGGGTATAAAGGCGACGCAACAACAAGAAGAAAATACCTTGTCTGGCTATGTTATCAAAACGATGATCGACAACTATGATGCGGCCACTGAAGACCGGCGTCCGATGTGCGCAGACACCGGCTTGCCGCGTTATTATGTGAAGATCGGAGATCAGGCACCGTTGCGCGGTGGGTTCACCGGTATAGAAAGGGCGTTACGATCTGCCACGGCGCGTGCGACTACAGATGTGCCGTTAAGACCCAACCGAGTGCATCCGCTCTGGCGCACAGAGCACAATAACAACGTTGGCATCAATGCACCAGAGATAGAATGGTCTTTTGAACCGGATGCAGACTGGGTCGATGTAACTACTGTCCATAAAGGCGGGTTGTTCGGTACTGATTACCGCATGTTGTTTCCCGGTGATGGCATAGATGGCATCAAAAGATTTTTTCTCGATACCATGATCGCTTTTGGCAAGCGAGGTTTGTGTTGTCAGCCTGCCATTGTCGGTGTCGGTATTGGTGGCTCGAAAGACACTTGCATGCAGTTGGGAAAACAGGCGGCTTGTCTGCGATCTGTTGGGGAAGAAAACCCGGATCCTAAAATTGCAGAACTTGAAAAAGAGTTAATGCTGATGGGTAATAGCATCGGCATGGGGCCAATGGGTTTTGTCGGTTCATCGATGGTGGTGGATTGCCATATAGAAGTTGGCTATACCCATACTGGCGGCATGCCGGTTAGTGTTCATACGTTCTGCTTGTCATCGCGCCGTGCAACGGCCCGGTTATTTGCGGACGGCACTATAAATTATCGCACTGATCCAAAGTGGTTTACTCCGTATATGCGAAGGGAGACAGTTGAATGGCCGACGAACTAGATAATCAACAACTTAAAGAAGTGGATCTGCAGTTACCGGCCAGTGCAGAGGCTATTGCGGCATTGAAGCCCGGTAACATCGTCTTTCTGACGGGTGTGGTCTATACCGCACGTGAAGGTGTCTATGATCGGGTTTTAAAAGAGGGTGATGCTCTGCCTGCAGATCTTGCAACCACCAGCAATGTAAATTTTCACTGTTCACCGGCAGCGTCGCCAAAGCCCGATGGCAGTTACAGCGTCGGTGGCGTTACCGCGACTGCGAGTTTCCGATTTTCAAAATACATGGCTGAATGGCTCGATCTGACGCAAACCAAAATTGTCATTGGTAAAGGTGGCATGTCTAAAGAAGACTATGAAAAAGTCTTCGCACCTCGCGGTGCAATTTACCTGACTACTGTGGGTTACGGTACCGGTGCATTATTGGGTCGTGGAGTTAAAGGCGTGCGTGATGTGCACTGGATTGATGATCTCGGTATCGCACAGGCAATGTGGTTATTTGAGGTAGAAAAATTCGGACCGTTTATTGTCGACAGCGATCTTGCCGGTAATTCATTGTTCGCAGAACAGGGAGATTTGGTGAACAAAAATATAGAGGCACTGTACGACGGTCTTAAAAAACCAACACTGCATCGGTATGGAGAAACCGATGACCGTACCGATGAGCTGATGTAGAAAAATCGCAGGTTTAGCGGTGAGACTTTATCGTTACTGCTGTTGAGAGTGCTGGTGTTGTGCCGCTTCTATTACGACGCTCGGCAGGTCTCGCATATCGCGACAAACATGGTTTGCGATGGCGCATCCCGGGTAGCGTCTGGTTGGTACAAATACACTGAACATTCCGGCATTGTTAGCGCCTTCAATGTCTGCGACCGGATTATCTCCAACGAATATGCACTCGGCCGGAACAACATCCAGGTTTTTGCAGGCAAGTTCGAAAATCTTTATATCCGGTTTTCTGAATCCAACGGCTTCTGAGACTAAAATTGTATCGAAGGATTCGGTGAGTCCTAACGATTCAAGTTTTTCTTCCTGAAACGGGGATTGACCGTTTGAAACGAGGCCAATTTTAATGCCTTGAGATTTAAGTGCAGAGATCGATTCAGTGATATGGCGTTTTTCAACTGCGAATCTTCCCAGTACTTCGTTATAGGTTTGTGTTAATTCAATGGCAGTGTATTGGTCGATGCGAAATTCTTCTATAAGTGCTGTGTAGACTTCTTCTTTTTGAACATGTCCGTTGTCGTCAAGCTCGATAAAGCGCTGTGTGTATTTTTCACTGTCTTCCGGAGGCAGGCTCAAGTGCTCGTTAGATTCCCACGCCAGATAATTTTCCAGTGTTTTGGAGCGATCGAGTACCGTCTCATCCAGATCGAATAGTACTGCTTTGATTTTCATGGGTGACGAGCCTGTGGAGTTACCGGCGGAATTTGGTGAATAGCATGGGAGTTGAGAGTGATTTATCAATGTCTTAACCTGGATTATTCGTGGGATCGCGATATGCCGTAAGCCCTGTAAATAATCCGGATTAACCACAATTGCGCAGATGCGTCTTTTACTTGCCTTGACTGAGCACTTCAAGACAATACCATACAGAATTGTGTGTAACGATAAGCCGGTGATCTCTTGCTGAGGGCGTTTGATGGAATGTGGTGAGGAACAAAGAGCAATTGCTGAAAAATATCTTGATCAGATGATCGCAGCGGATGCGGCCAAAGACTATGACGCTTTTCTTGTGCCTTTCGATCCGACAGAGCAAAAAGACAGTGATTTTACCAAAGAGTATTTTGACGCTGATGCCGATGAAATGCTGGACGAGGCTGGAGGGTATAAAAGCCGTGAATTTCTTTGTTGCATAAATGGCGACGATAGCAGTGATGCGATGTGTCTCAGATTTGTCTGGAAAGGCACATATGAAAAGAAAGAGTACATTATTATTGTCGGCATCCATCGGCGAGACGGAAACTGGTATGCACATGAAGGCATGTGGCATTAGTGTAGTGTGACGTACAAATGCTGAAAATGAGTCGATCAATCAAAGTGCTTCATTTTTGAGGTAATTCACAGGACATTTGCAAGTGAATAGTTATTTAAAAAATTCTTCATGCACTTTGATTGTCGCCCCTGCGGGAGCACGTCATTTGGCCCACAGCCGCGTTGCAGCTCTTGAAAAGGGCCATATTTATAAAACTATGGCCATTCCCTGCGAGCTGCGCCTTGCTGTCTTGTTTAATAAAGCAGGGCAAATGACAAACTCTCATTCGCAGCCTTTGTACGTCACACTACACTGATGCGTTTTGATCTGATAGCCAATTTTAGTCCCGGTGAAACCATTCCGTGGCAGCGAACGCTTGAAATGATACGGGAGCAAACTGGTCTTGCTGAGCAGGCTGGTTTCACGACCAGCTGGTTTACAGAGCATCATTTTGCTCACAACGGCTACATGAACGCACCACCTAACCCAATCCAGATGTGCACTCACATAGCGGCGAGGTTTGACAAAATCCGTGTCGGTACCTGCCCTGTGGTATTACCTGACTGGCATCCGCTGAGAGTCGCTGAAGATATAGCTATGCTCGACAATATGTCATTGGGTCGCGTTGACTTTGGGGTTGCCAAAGGTATCAATGAACGCGCAACAATTCAGTTTAACGCTGACGGTGATCGGCGCGACAACGATAAAGTCATGCGTTTGTATCTGGAGTCACTGGAAATTATTCTTAAAGCATGGACCAATGAGGCTTTTACTCACCAGGGAGAGTTCTATCAGTTTCCGGTGCCGGGATGGAAAGAAACCAACCGTTTTTTTGAACCGCACGATCCGCTCTATCATGATGAAGATGGCGAGTATAAAGCGATGTATCTACATCCGCGGCCGTTTCAGGATCCACATCCGCCTGTCTGGCTAATGTCTAACGCACCACCGGCACACGGTATTGCCGGTGCACAGGGGCAAGGGGTTATTTCCATGTCTGCTGCACCAAAGCGAACGCTCGCCTGTTGGGAGCCTTATCGGGAATCCTTAAGCACTGCCAAAGGTTACGATGCTGCTTTAGGTGAGGGTGTAGGTGTTTGTGTGGCATTTTATGTGGGAGAGTCCATGGAGGAGGCGGAACGAACTATTCGCCCGGCTATCAATGCCTACTATGAGTTTTTAGGTGGTTCGCGCCCTGCCGGTGAATGGACCAAACACGGATATCTCGATGTCGACGAAGAAATGACTGCTGAAGACGAAAGTTCTGACTGGTTTGATTTTTTGAACCGCCGCGGCATCATTGTGGTCGGTTCAGCTGAATACGTTACTGAACGTTTTAAAGAGCGTCAGGAGACAATTGGTTTAGATCATCTGGTTTTAATGCAGCAGTACACCGGTGTGCCTTACACAAAGATACTTGCAAGCTGGGACAGACTATTTGAGCATGTCGTACCGCACTTTGGCACCCGGTCTATAGCGCAAGAGAGGGCACAGTTGAATGCTTGACAATCATTATGCTTGAAATCTGGGGCAGGCCATATTCATCCAATGTAATTCCGGTCATCTGGACGGCAGCAGAATGTGGCGTTGACTGGAAACTCAAGCTTGCCGGTGGCAGCTTTGGTCAGCTGGATTCAGCGCAGTTCGGCGAGATGAATCCCAATCGTTTAATTCCTGCAATACGTGATGGAGACTTCGCCCTGTGGGAGTCGCATGCGATTGTGCGTTACCTGTGTGGCAAGTACGCTGCCGGTATCTTATACCCCGACGACATACAGCAACGCGCTGTCGCTGATCAATGGATGGAGTGGTGTGGCACAATTGCTTTTCCGCCGGTAATTCAGTTGTTTTTCGCCACGGTGCGTACAGAGCCCGCAAAGCGAGATTCTGAAAAAATCAAAGCACATACGGACGAAGCATCCGCTGCATTGAAAATACTGGATGCGCATCTTTCTGATCATGAGTACGTTGCCGGCAGCACATTTACCATGGCAGATATACCGCTGGGTGCTGTTGCCTACCGCTACTATAACGTTGAAACACAAAGACCATCCCTGCCGAATGTGGAGGCGTGGTATCAGAGACTCTGCACTCGACCAGCGTACCAGCAGCATGTGATGCGTTTTTTTGGTACCAGCCCGGACGAATGGCAGGCACTTGAAAAAGCCTGCGCTTCTGAGGGTGAATAACAATCATGAGGAAACCCAAGTGCAGGATCACCTGACATACCACAAGCGATTTACTCCTGAGGAGTTTGAGTCGCAATACAACCTCCGTCTTGGTCGGCCAGACTACGAGCAGACTGTAATCCCTGACTGGATGACCCGCAGTGAAGCAGCCCGCAGTAGTCTGGACTGTAACCTGGATATTCGCTACGGAGATGGCGAAAAGCAAAAGCTTGATGTTTTCAGTTGTGGCGATACCACTGCTTCCACACTGGTGTATTTTCATGGCGGCTATTGGCAGCGTGGAGATAAATCGATCTACAGTTTTTTGGCAATACCTTTTGTCGCGGCGTCAGTAAATGTCGTTATTGTCGGTTACGACTTATGTCCATCTGTCACACTAACTCAAATATCTGAGCAGTCACGTGAAGCGATGGCGTCGGTATACAGGCGTGCAGATGAGTTTGGTATTAATAAAGATCGAATCACGGTGATGGGGCACTCTGCCGGTGGTCACATAACCGAGATGATGATGGGCACTCAATGGGGTAAGTATGCAGATGATCTGCCAGATAATCTTGTTTTTACAGGTATCCCGGTATCGCCATTAAGTTTGCTTGAGCCGGTTCGACTGACACAGGGTTTGAATAGTGGTATCCGAATGGATGAAGCAGAGGCCGAAGCCCAGAGCCCGATGTTAAATCACCCACCGGTAACCAATGCAAAGCAGTTGGTTGTAGTGGGTGGTGCCGAGACAGATGAATTTCATCGGCAGGCTCAGATGTATTGTGATGCGTTCAAAACCGCTGATCGATCTATCGAGCTTTATGTTGTACCGGACGTCGACCATTTTGATGAACTGAATGTACTGGCAGATCCTGCGAGTCTGTTTTTCAAAAAAACCATGGCGCTTATGCAGCCAGCTAATTGATTATTCCACAACAGATACCCGAATTATGACTGAAGTTACTATTGAACTGGTAAATGCTGTTGGCGATGCGTTTAACAATAACGATATAGACGCCGTGATGAAGCACTTTGCCGATGATGCTACTTTTGATCACGCTGCCGGTCCCGATATAAACGGCAAGCGCTTTGAAGGTAAGGAAAGCATACGCGCAGTTTTTGATGGGCTTTTTCAAAACGTTGAACGTGTGCATTGGGAGACACTGGACTGCCACATAGGTGGCAACAAGGCATACTGTGAGTATCGTCGCACCGCAAAGCTTAAGACCGGTGAGGAGCAGGATTTTTTAAGTGTTGATATTCTTACCTTTAAAAATGGCCTGATCATTCACAAAGATACTTACTACAAAAGCAGAATAGTCGGGTAAAACCGGTAAGTTTGGAGAGAAAATTATGTACCGATCGAGTGACGGTAAAACCAGAG
Organism: uncultured Granulosicoccaceae bacterium; assembly: GCA_964409445.1. Classification (GTDB taxonomy): domain Bacteria; phylum Pseudomonadota; class Gammaproteobacteria; order Granulosicoccales; family Granulosicoccaceae. Next base: position 10,282 of record CAYPDN010000032.1, on the reverse strand, counting down.
ATTTAGTCACAAGCATGCCAGGTGCAGGTTGGGACTTCTCGATTAACCGACATCCGTACCACGAAATTGAAGCACCGTATGGACCTCACTACTGTGTATATAACCGTCGTTTGATGGCGTGCTGTTTTGATAAATTGTCTACTGTTGATGGTTACTGGGGTTTGAGAACATCGGCTGCGGTACTGAATACCGGTGAGTTCCCACTTCAGTTTGAAGGGCCGGATGCAGAAAAACTGTTAAATCATCTGTTCACCAAAGACATTAGTAAGTTAAAACCCAATCGGTGTGGCTACGGAATTGCCTGTTACGAGGACGGCGGTTTATTGGTGGATGGAATTCTGCTTCGCTTATCAACAGATAAGTTCTGGTATGCGCAGGCCGACGGAGATTTTTACAGCTGGGCACGAGCCCATGCTGCAGGCATGGATGTATCTATTACTGACCCTTCGGTGTATGTGTCGCAAATGCAGGGACCAAAGTCTCTGGAGATACTGGCGGCAGCCTCTGATAACGGGTTGCCTGATCCGTTCAACTACTTTGGTATTGCACGTGTGATGTTTGGCGGTCAGGAGGTAGTCATCACACGTACCGGATATACCAATGAACTTGGTTGGGAATATTATACCGAGCCTCATCATGATGCAGATGCACTGTGGGCTCACCTAAAAGCGGCAGGCGAACCATTTGGAATGCAGTTGTTTGGTCTTGATTCTATGCATATACGACGAATAGAGGCAGGTATTCTCAATGCGGGTTCAGACTTTGATATGAATACCACGCCTTTTGAAGCAGGTCTTGGTCAGTTTGTCGATATGGATAAACCTGATTTTATTGGTAAGCAGGCGCTGGCAAAAGCCAGTCGAGACTCAAGAAGCACCGGTCTGCTGTGCGGTGCGGAGCCACACATCGGTGCTGAAGTGCGAATTGATGGTGTGGGTGCGGGTCGGGTAAGTGCAGGTGCAATGTCACCTTATCTGAAACAAGGGGTTGGTATTGCGTTGCTTGATAACAGCGGACACAAGCCGGGTACCAAAGTCAGCATTGGTTGCATTGATGGGGAGTTCCATGATGGTGAGCTGGCCGAGTTACCGCTATATGATAAAGCCTGCGAGATACCGCGCGGTAAGCTGGTTGATATTCCCGATCGTAGTTGATGCTGTGGTGCAGAGTTGGCGGTTACGAGGGTAGCAGGATCGGGTAGCGGTTCCTGATAGATTTGTCTGCTTCACTGCCCAAGTAATCGGGCTGATGATTGGCCAGTATCTCACGCACTTTTGTATTAGCCCGCTGCCACATATCCTGCGAGCCGCCTTCCTCCCACGCTGAAGGCTGTTGTCGGTCGGTGAGGGGGCTTGGCCAGAAGTAATCACGCTGCATCGCATCCATCGTGTGTTGCGCACCCAGAAAGTGACCTTCGCCATAGATAGCTTCCTTGATTGCATCGAAACCCAGTGTTTCATCATTCACTTCTATGCCACGCAGTGTTCGGTAAACCTGAGACAACATTTCATCATCAATCAACATGGCTTCAAAAGATGCACCCAGCAGACTTGCCATCATGCCGGACGATTCGTAAACCATATTGCAGCCGGCAAGACCGACACCAAGTGAAGACATAGCTTTTTCAAGCCCCATTTGAGCATCTACTGCTTTTGAGTCACTCATAGACGAAGCTGCACCGGATGGCAGGCCGAGCCAGTTCGATAACTGCGCTGATGCGGCGTTTAATAAGGTTATTTCACCACCACTGCCGCAAAAAGAGCCGGTTCGCAAATCTATAACGAATGGCCAGTTGGAAAAAATCATCGGGTAACCCGGTGCGTAGACATTGACCATAACCAGTGCTGCCAGAGTTTCTGCCAGTGTGCAGGCGAGCATACCGGCAATTGTTGCTGGTGAAGTCGCACCGGATTGTGCGGCGATGATGTTGTTTAATGGTACGCCACGGTTGATGCAGGCTAATGCTACTTCGAACGCATCATCGCCGTAACGCAGAGGTGAGATAACCGGACTGATGTGGGCTTTGCAAAAAGGCTTATCGCTAAATTTGCCTTTTCCCCCAAGTGCGGTATCAAACATATCGATTATCGGGTCGACTGAGCTTGCCACTGTAAAGCTTGTGCCGACCGGTTTGGTTGTGCCTTTTAGCAAAGCATAAGCGGTATTAATATCAAGCTCTGTAATATCTGCAACATCTGTGGCAACGCAGCAGCGGGTAAACCAGCTGACGTTGCTTAACGTATCTGCCAGACGAGTAAAGTCATAGAGATCAGTCAGTGTTGCAGCTCGATAGTTATGAGTGTCGAGATCAAGCGTTTGAACCGCTGCGCCGCCAGTACCGTAATAGACTTTATCGCCACCAACTTCAATGTCGTGCGATGAGTCGCGTCCGTGGAGTGTAAAACTTCTACAGGCGCCTGAAATGATGTCTTCGACCATAGCTGCAGGGAAGCACAGTCTGCCTTTGTCATTTAGCTCAGCACCCTTTTTCAGCGCCTGGTCGGTTAATGCCTGCGGTGATTCACCCATGCCGAGCTCGGACAATATTTTAAGTGCGGCAGCATAGATTTTCTTTATGTCGGCTTCAGTAAGTGGCTGATACTGACCACCGTTTGGTCCGGGAGGGCAGGGATTAATTTCCGGCGCTACTGCGCGCTTTGCGTGCATTGCCTGACGTGCGCTGAGCTGGCCTTTTTTCCGGGTACGTTTTGCAGCCATCTCTTTTACGCACGTACGTGAAGATTTTGTGGATCGTAAAGGCACATCTCACAGACCTGTGCCGGGTAATTTTTACCGAGTATGCCAATGGTGAGTTGTTTACCTGTTTCTGAGTACTCAGGTTTTACGAATGCATACGCAATATTCTTCTTTACCCGGTGTCCGTAGTCACCAGAGGTAACACTGCCGATGAGTGAATCACCGCTGTACAATGAATCTCCGGCATGCGCGGCAGCGATATCACAATCGACGGTTAGTGCCACAAAAACTCTTTCCGGTCCGCGTTTAATCTCTTCAAGTAGTGCTGATTTGCCAATAAACTCAGGTTTGTCGAGCTTTACGAAGCGATCGAGGCCGGCTTCTATCGGGTTGCGTTCATAAATAAGATCGGCCTTCCAGTGGCGGTAACCTTTTTCCATACGCATTGATTCAGTGGCGTAGAGACCAAACCTTGAAAGATTGAATGATGCGCCGTGGTCGTTGATGAGCTTCCATACCAGATAGAGTTGTTCGTTCGGTACGTGCAACTCATAACTGAGTTCACCTGAAAAGCTGATGCTCATTGCAATGACGCTGGCGTGCCCGAGTGTCATCTCCTGTGCCCGCATCCACGGGAACGCTTCTTTTGACCAGTCACATCTGGGTGACAGAGATTGCAACAGATTTCTGGATTCCGGTCCTGCGAGCACCAGTGTTGTGTAACTGGCGGCCAGCTCGGTTATATGTGTGGTGTCTGGCTTGTGTTGATTTAGCCAGTCGCGGTCATGCCATTCGGATGCAGCAGCAGATCCGTACCAATAGTGCTCATCGCCCAGTTTAGCGATAGTAGCTTCTGCTAATAAATGACCTTGGTTGTTAAGCAGGTAGGCGAGTCCAACCCGACCGATAGACTCCGGCAATTTGCCGCAGATCATTTTGTCGAGAAATGCGGTTGCACCGATGCCTTTAATTTCATAGCGATTAAAGCCAGATACTTCCATTATGCCGACGTTGTTAACAAGCGATTCTATTTCACTGGCGATGATGTTCTGAGTATCGGTAAAGCGAAAGCTGTGTGTATCTGTAAAGTCCGGGTTGCTGTGCGGTTTAAAACAGAGCACTCGTTCCCAGCCGTTTACCACTCCCCAGATAGCACCGTTGTTATCCAGCTCACTATAGAGCGGTGTTGTGCGTGCGAGTCTGGCGGCGGGGCGATGTTCATGCGGTAAGTGGTAGTGGAATTCGTTTTGGTAGTCTTCAATCGCTTTGAGGCAGGTGTGTTCTGTATTGGCGTACTGAGTGTAACGACGCGGATCGATGCACCAGGCGTCCCATTCGCATTCGCCGTGTACAATCAGCTCAGCAAGTATCTTCCCGTGACCACCACCTTCACCGATACCGGCGCGCAGGCCGATTATGCAATAGGCGTTGTCGACTCCGGGTACCGGGCCCACCAGTGGCATACCGTCTATGGTGTAGGTGATTGGCCCATTGATAACTGTATGTATGCCCGCGTTCTGCAGAGCAGGCATTCTTTCAAAAATACCCTCCATGTTATCGAGGCAGCGGTCAAGATCAGAAGGGCAGAGGTCTTTGGTAAAGTCCGGGTCAATACCATGCATGCCAAATGTTTTGCACTGTTGTTCATAGACGCCGACCAGCAGGCCTTTCTTCTCCTGCCTGCTATAAAAGTCATCACCCGGGTCGCGGATAACCGGTACCTGAAAATCGAGCGCTTCTATTTCAGGCATGCTGTCGGTTAAAAAGTACATGTGTTCCATTGAAGTGACCGGGTGCTGCACACCGAGCATTTTGCCAACTTCATTGACGCGATAACCTGTGGCATTAACAACTTTCTCACAGGTTATGTCGCCGTTTTTGGTGTGGACCACAAACTCGCCGTTGGGTTTTCTGCTGATGTTTTCAACCGGATTAAACCGATAGACTTCAGCACCGGCTTTGCGTGCGTGCCGTGCCAGCGCCATGGTGATACCTGAAGGATCAATATAACCGTCAAGTGGGTCCCACCACGCGCCGAGTATATTTTTTGTTTGCAAAAGCGGGTGGCGTTTGCCAACTTCTGCAGCATCGATAACTTCCATTTCCACACCCATGCCGCGAGCGAGCCCGACATGGTAGTGGTACTGATCGAGATGATCCTGTGTATAAGCTGTTCGCATACCACCGGTTATGTGGTAAGCAAATGGATGATCCGCATCTTCGGCCAGCTGCTGGTAGAGCTGTATGCTGTGGCGTTTTAAGGCGATCATCGTTTGGTTGCCACCAAACTGTGTTACCTGTGCCGCCGCATGCCAGGTAGAGCCGGATGTGAGTTCATCACGCTCGACCAGAACAACATCTGACCAGCCCTCGCGAGTCAAATGGTAGAGTGTGGAACAGCCGGCTATACCGCCGCCGATGACCACTACACGGGCATGTGATTTCATACGGATATTCAGTCGTTATCGTTGGAGCCGGGTGACGAGCACCGTTTTTTATGAGGCTCGGCTGGTGAGATTATCACGGCAATCACACCGAGATTCAAAACGGTTGATTGGTCTTCTGTGTTACTTGATAGATAAATGTGAACAAGTGGTCGCAATATGACCATGAAGTGAGCATTGGGCTTTGAAAGAGAGTGTTTTGTCGTTGGTTTGGGGGCTACAATCAGAAGCGTCAGCTGCGAATATTGTGGGGAATTTAGTATGTCACACGAACAACGATACCGTGAATTGCGAAAGATTGATCCATCCTTTGGCACCCATCTGCCGGATGGCTCTCCGAACGATAGCAATCGTATAGAGATCGGGCCAACGCAGCTGGCATTCAAAGAATGGCAGGCGGCAGGTTTGCAGTTACCCAACCTTAACGCGATGCGTGAATACCGCTGGAAGCGTTTAACACAACATATCGTTGATCGAGACTATGGGGCGTTGCTGGTGTTCGATCCGCTAAATATTCGCTATGCTACAGACAGCACCAATATGCAGTTGTGGAATACCCACAATCCGTTTCGAGCGGTGCTACTGTGCGCAGATGGTTATATGGTGATTTGGGATTATAAAAACTCGCCATTTCTGTCGACTTTTAATCCATTGGTTCGCGAGCAGCGATCAGGTGCAGATCTGTTTTACTTTGACCGTGGCGATAAGGTAGACGTTGCGGCTGACAAATTTGCCAGTGAAGTACGTGAGTTGGTCGCAGTTCATGGTGGTAGCAACAAGCGACTCGCGGTAGATAAAATCATGCTGCATGGTTTGCGCGCATTGGAGGCACAGGGGTTTGAAGTTAAAGACGGGGAAGAAGTTACTGAGAAATCCCGCGCGGTCAAAGGAACCGATGAGATACTGGCAATGCGCTGTGCCTCTCATGCTTGTGAGACAGCAGTAAAGGCAATGGAAGACTATGCACGCACAAATATACCAGCTACTGAAACTTCTGAAGATGATGTATGGGCTGTGCTACATGCGGAAAACATTCGCCGTGGTGGTGAGTGGATAGAAACGCGGTTGCTCGCCTCCGGGCCAAGAACCAATCCCTGGTTTCAGGAGTGCGGGCAGCGGATTATCCAGGATAATGAAATCGTCAGTTTTGATACCGATCTTGTGGGTAGCTACGGTATCTGTGTAGATATAAGTCGCAGCTGGTGGATTGGCGATGAAGCTCCACCGGCAGATATGGTGGCTGCTATGCAGCATGGTCATGAACATATTATGACTAACATGGAGTTGCTAAAGCCCGGAGTGAATATTCAGGATCTTTCGCGTAACTCTCACAAACTACTACCTGAATACCAGAGCCAGAAGTATGGCTGCCTTATGCATGGTGTAGGTCTGTGTGATGAATGGCCCCTGGTTGCCTATCCGGACAAGATGGTTGAAGGGGCTTTTGACTACGAGCTTGAAGCTGGTATGGTGCTGTGTGTCGAGGCTTTGGTCAGTCCGGCAGGTGGGGATTTTTCTATAAAGCTTGAAGATCAGGTTTTGATAACCGAAACGGGCTATGAGAATTTAACTCAGTACCCGTTTGATGATCGCTTGATGGGTAGATAGTACCTGCCATTCTAACGTGAAAGTCAGACCAGCTTGCCGCGTGCTGCTACTGGTATAACATCTTTAATCTGACCATCTCTGACTGTCACCATTTGATCAAACATATTTACCGCTACACAAACGTGATTTGGAATAACGCGGACGATATCTCCGATATCAGGTTTGTCGTTACAGCCTGAAAGATCTAGAAATCCGTGTTCCTCTGCGAATTTATGAATACGTGCATGCGGATGTTCAATAATATGACCGTAACCGGTGAGGCCCCCGGTGTCTGCTGTCAAAGTTTTGGAGCCCGCATCGAGAATTCCACGGTCAGCACCTGCTCGGCTAACTACGCTTGAAAAGACGGTAAATGCGCAGTCTTCGAGAGTTGCGACGCCAGCCTCGATCATCATTCTATCGTTAAAGATGCAAGTGCCTGCGCGATGCTCTGTTGCACCATTCAATTGGCCGATGTTTACAAAGTTGGGTGTACCACCGGTTGAGACAATAGCAGGTGTAAGACCCAATTCGTTCAATCCGATAAGTGTTCTGTCATAGAAAACCTGAGTGTCCTTCCAGTTTTGCAGAGGTGGATAAAAAAGCAATCCTGCAAAGTTCAGCATTGGGTCGGATTTAATCTGATTGGCAAGAATCAACGCCTCTTCAGGTGTTTCTACTCCGGCGCGTTTTTGACCAGTGTCACATTCGATCAATACGTCAAGGGGTCTGTTGGCATCATTGGCGGCTTCGGAGTAGGCTGCTAGTGACACCGCGTTATCTGCGCATACTTTTAATGCAACCTGTCTTTGCAGTGATGCAAGTTGTCCGCACTTTGCAGCACCGAGCAGGTTTGTGGCGATTATTATATCTGTGATACCTGCATCTGCCATGACTTTCGCCTCACCAAGCTTTTGACATGTTATGCCTTTCGCTCCTGCAGTAATCTGCATGTTTGCCAGTAACGGTGATTTGTGGGTTTTGATATGAGGGCGGTTTGAAACACCCGCCTTGTCGCAGAGGGTCTGAGCGCGGTCGATATTGCGCTCAACAATATCGAGATCGACTACGGCACAAGGGGTGCCGAAGGTTTTTATGATTTCGCTTTTTAGTGTCCCAATAAGTGGCTTTGGCAAACTGATTCACCCTCAATGCTATAGATAGTTCTGCCATAGCTTAACATGCTGGTGGATTAAAATAGTTTGTCCGCTGATTATCAGTTACCTGGTGGTTGTAAAGAGTCGTGCAGTGATTCGTTTTTACCCGATAATCTGCGTGTTACTGGTAGTCTTTGGGTTCGAAAATGTGTATGTCATTTTGTGCATAGTCTGCGACCCAGACGGTGCCTGGAAAAGCGTCGTTGTCGCCCTGGGCGGTAACGTCCAATGGTGTTCCGAGGTTGGTAAAGAACTTATCCAGGCCTACGATTTTATTACCGTTGTTATTAAGCTGAATACGGTAAACAGACTTGTTAAAGCTTGCGGCGAGCAGATCACCTTTCATGGAGCCACTGAAGTTGCTTGCTGTGTATTCTGCAAGTCCGTTGGTTGATGAGCCGAATACGTGCAGTGCATTGTCCTGGTTGCCTGGTACTTTGAAGTTACATTCAACCGGGTTGGCTGCACCTTGAATTGGTGATTGAGGATTCGAGTCGTTGAATTTGTTGTTCTTGCTTCCGCGTGTGGGATTAGGGTGTCCGCCGTAGTAGCCTTTGTTGCTGATGAAATGCAACCCGTCACCGTAGGTGTTGCCACCAGCTTGTTTGTAAGTATCGAGGCAGTTGTTTGCAGGTATATCGCCCCAGCCGGCGTTTGGTCCGTTATCGACGGTATACATACGACCCTGATCTGTTAATAATAAGTCATATGCATTTCTAAAACCCGGGGCGTAGATTTTAACGGGCCCGTTGTTCTCGAGGATCGCCATGTTGTTCCCGTTGTTGCCACCGAACGGGTCGTTATTGTCGTTGTTGCCAGGGCGATCTTCGTCATCCAGTGTGGGTAAGTCGTAGGTGTTGTTGCCAATTTGATTAAGATTCACTTCCAGAATAGCAGCGCTATATGCGTATTCTGGCAAGCGTGCGAAGTTGTTTGAAGGCAGGCCCATATTTGTATGGCCACCCACTGCAATATATAGAATGTTACCGTTCGCGCTTAGTTGCATTCCGTTGCCCACGTGATTTTCTTCAGAGCGTGGTAACCCTCTAACCAGATCTTTTTTACTCCAGTTGTTGCCGTTTTTGGTGAGCTTTGAAATGATCACCGAGTTTGTGTCAAGGTTGGAGTCGTTGCCGGAAGGGCCAGCAGCCTGACGTGGGTCGGATGAGGCGACAAAAATCTCAGGGTTATTAGCGTTACCCGTCACCAGAATGCCGGTGACCAATCGGCCTTTGATATTGTTGTTTACGGTACCGTCGTCGTTGTGATTTTTGATGTTTTCAATCAGGCCAATCTTGTTTGAATTGGTGACAGCATAGGTATTGGTATTAGTTCTGGCGACCTCAAACTCCCAGATGTAGCCATCACGCTCTGCGACGTATAGATTTCCGTTTGGACCGATCTGTAGCGATGTCGGGTTTTTGAGGTTTACATTCTTGAGTTTTGTATTGTGAAAATCCGGACTGGTGAGTCCGCCAGGTGTCGGCACGACCGGGTCGTTGATTACGATTGGGGTTTGCGGGTCTGGTTCCGGCACCAGTTCGACCGTACCTTTTAGTTCTACTCGTATGGTGGGGTTCGAACCGTCGTGTTCTATATTTAGTAAAGCCTCTTTTTGTCCAGCAATGGTAGACGTCATATTAGTGACGATCTTGGCAGATTCCCCGGGATTCAACGTGATGTTGTTGCCAAAGTTGGTTCCGAATGCGTTGGTATTGTCGTCGGTAATGGAGACGTTAAATATGTTAATAGCCGGGTAGCCATTACCACCGGCATTGGTCAGGGTGAGAGTCTTGTTGGAAGTTTTATCCACTTCAATAGTGCCAAACTCGAGATCGTTATCAGTAATTTTCAGTTCACTGGCCGGCACATCGATACCGACGCCTGTAAGAAGTACCAGGTGAGGTGAGTTTTCGCCAGAATGTTCCACCCGCAGGAAGGCTTTTTTGTAACCGAGGGTGACAGGACTAAAAGTGACTGAAAAGTTAAAGGTCTGGCCCGCTTCTAATGTGTTGTAGCCTACATAGTCTGAGACAAAGTCGTATGAATCCTGGCCGCCAACCTCTACCGACAAGATATCAATATTTTGTGTATCTGCATCGCCAATATGGCTAACGGAAAATTCCTGTACTTTTTGCCCTCCAATTTCAATCTCGCCATTCTCTAATATAGAAGGATTGATACTGAGACCGTCCAGTGACGGAACTTCGCCTATGCCACTTAAGGGTATTTGAATGGTGTCAGCGGTAGTGATAAATGATGCTAATACGAAAAACAGTACGCATGCGTGTTGGGCGACACTTTTGATCATTGCTGGTCCGGTCTGAATCAAGTGATATTGATAAGAGGACTGGAAAATGCAAGAAACGCGCAAAACATGCTGCCATTGTGTTGACG
>CAYPDN010000031.1:15182-20013 GCA_964409445.1 uncultured Granulosicoccaceae bacterium | reverse complement strand
GACGCTATTGTGCTGTCCGGTGGTTCTGCCTTCGGGCTCGATGCATCTGGCGGTGTTGTGGATGAGCTTCATCGAGCAGGGCGCGGATTTGAGGTTGCGGATGTTCGTGTTCCGTTAGTCTCCAGTGCTATTATTTTTGATCTTCTTAACGGTGGCAAAAAAAACTGGTCTGCAAATCCGTATCCGGATTTAGGCAGAAAGGCATTCAGGAATGCCGCAGGTGATAACACTGGCTCTGCGACAACCAACACATTAAGAGAGTTTGCACTGGGAACTGTCGGTGCCGGAACAGGTGCGACAACTGCTAATTTAAAAGGCGGGCTCGGGTCGGCATCACTTGTGATGCCTGATGGTGTGACAGTCGGTGCGCTGGTGGTAGTCAATGCACGTGGTTCGGTCACTGCCGGAGATAGTGGTCATTTTTGGGCCGCACCATTTGAGCAAGGCGGCGAGTTTGGCAACCACGGTATTTGTTCACAACAGTTGGATCACTCACTTAATAGTGATGGTTTGTCAGTTGATAGCGGGGCCAATACAACCATTGCAATAGTAGCCACTGATGCAACCTTGAGCGGCAGCCAGCTGAAGCGCCTTGCAACGGTAAGCCACGATGGGCTGGCAAGAGCCATTGTGCCCGCACATACATTGTTTGACGGTGATCTTGTTTATGCTGTCAGCACCGATACTGCTAAAACACCAACACCCGCTGAGGAAGCGGCACTTGGCCATGCAGCTGCGGTTTGCTTGTCCAGAGCGATCGCTCGTGGTGTTTACGAGGCTACGGCAACAGAGACAGACCTGTTGCCATGTTGGCAGGATAAATTCTCCTCTTGATTGCAGTCACCTGATTGCAGCCTCTTTATTGCTGTCTTAACGATAGCGCTCAATTTCCCTGGGTAAATACGGTAGTGGTGAACCCAACCTGTGAAATCGTTCACGTTGGTTGCAGTCTGCTGGCTCCGGATAAATTTCTTTAATACCTAAAGCTAAAGATATCGCGCCTTGCGCCGATACCCACCGAGATATTATTTCGAACCTCAAAAGACTGACGAGTGTTGGAGAATTCCATCCTTGTACGTGACGCAACTTGGTGTAATAAAACAATGAAACTGAAAATCAGTGCAGCAATGGTGACCCTGGCACTTCTTTCGTCTTGTGGCGGAGGTGGTGATGACACAGGAACAGTTGGTGAAAATCAGGGTGTAAACCCGATAGCCGATACAGGCCGAAACAACGCCCCTGTTTCCACTATTATAAGTGAAGACAGAACTCGTCCAACGAGCGGTGTATTTTCTTCAGACGGTTCTGTAGTAAAGCCCAATGGTGCAGATTTGTTTTCCGACACCGGTGTACAGGGTGTTCATCCTGATCGCGTTGTCAGTTGGCCAGGCCTTCGATTTGGCGACTTCCTTGTGATTAACAATCCGTGGAATGCCAGTGCTTCTAAATACCCCTCCTGGTATCAGGATATCAGTCTCTATGAGACAGGTAATGGTTACGGTGTACAGTTCGACTGGGACTGGGGTAGTGCGCTTGATACAGATAATCCGTTTAATACAAAGTCGTTTCCGGAAGTGATCTACGGTACGAAGTCTGCGGATGAGCGTTCAGGTAATTTCCAGGAAACTGGTTTACCGGTTGAGATCTATGAGGCGCCTACTTTCTGGATCGACTACTCTTTTGCCTACGAAGGTCGAAAGTCTGACTCGCCCAATGTGGGTGGCACTGATTCAGAATTCAATGTTGCAATTGAATCGTTCTACCATGACTCCTGCGACATTACTCGCAACGGTGGTGCTGAAGATAACCAGATTTTTGAGATAATGGTGTGGCTGAAGCTGGATGAGCGCGAACCTGCGGGTGGCGGGCCAATAGATGTTGTTACTACCAGCGATGGCCGTAGCTACGATGTATATACTAAGCACACCAAAGACAATTCAAATCCTGTGAAAGACTATATCGCGTTTGTTGCTCAGCAAGAGCAATTAACCGGTACAGTTCAATACAGCGAGCTGCTAAATATTGCTCAGGACAGGACTGCAGAATACAGCCTCCATCCTCTGAAGAGCACTGACTGTCTGGCGAATATTCTGATGGGTACTGAGATCTGGCACGGTGGTGGTACTTTTAACCTGAACGAGTATCAGATACATCGCAGTTACTAATAGTAGTACTGAAATAGTAGTACTGAAAAGCCGCACTTTTGTGCGGCTTTTTTAGTTCCTGCTATGTTGATTATTTTGAAGATACGCCGCTGAAGCCGACTTCCTGAAGTGCCGCGACAAATTTCTCTATCTGTTGTAACTGACAGCCAGCGACATTGATTCGACCGTCACCGGCAAGGTACACAGCGTGATCATTGATCAGTGAATCGACCTGAGCAGGGTTTAACGGAAGTAGTGAAAACATACCTCGCTGGTCAGCGACGAAGTTGAGTGCCGGGTATTGGCTTGCTATTGCGCTGCGCAATTCGTTCACTCGTTTTACCATTGCATCCAGTTCGGTGATCCAAAGCTTTTTAAGTTTGTTGTCCTGCAGGATAATTCGCACTGCTGCAGCACCATGATCCGGTGGCATAGAATATATTTTACGAGCTATTTGTCCAAACACTGCCTGAGCGCGATTGGCGGTCTGCTTTTCGTGAGATGCCATGAAAACAGCACCAGTTCGATCCCGGTAGAGCCCGAAATTTTTCGAGCAACTTGCAGCGACCAGTGTTTCATCGCAGGCAGCTGCTATCAGGCGTGTTGCCCTGAGGTCATCTTCAAGGCCATTTCCCAGCCCGTGGTAGGCCAGATCAACAATAGGTATGACTTGTTTTTTTACCAGTAAATCTGTCAGTTCACGCCATTGATTTTCAGACAGATCTGCGCCTGTCGGATTGTGGCAGCACCCGTGTAGAATCATCGCATCTCCAGGTGCTGCTTTGTCTGCAGCTGCGAGCATGTTATCGAACAGCACCTGCTGTGTACTTCGATCGAAGTAGTCGTAGGTGGCGGTTTTAACACCGGCAGATTCGGTTAACGGCATATGATTTGGCCATGTCGGCTGACCTATCCATAGCGTGCCCGCAGGGTTGGCAGTTTTATAAATCTCGGCTGCCAATCGCAAAGCGCCGCTGCCACCCGGGGTCTGAGCACCGCATGCATATGTTTTGGCATTGCCAAAAATCAGATCAGCCAAACACTCGACAAACTCAATGTCACCGGTCAGCCCCAGATAACTTTTTGTCTGTTGCTCTGTTTGCAGTCGTGACTCTGCTTCCTTAACCGCTGCGAGCACCGGGGTATTGCCCTGGTGATCTCGATAAACTCCGACGCCGAGATCTATTTTATTTTCTCGTGTGTCTGCGCGGTATTGACTAATTAACTGGAGTAACGGATCGGGTTGTGGTTCTGGCAGGTGGAACTGAGCCATCGTAATGTACCTCGCTTGAGATGCACGGGTGAGAGAAGCAAATTATAGAGGAATGCTTACGTTTTGGGATAGCGGGATTGTGCAAGTCTTTCCCAGGGCATGTGTGGTGTATTGGCTTTTGATGGAAACCAGAGTTATACATGGATCCTTGCATCTGTGGGCTCCTCGCTATTTGCTTTTAGCTTGCTGAGTTCCCGCACGGTATACCAGTGAGACACTACAGCACTGCATATGACGATAATAACGATAGAAATAAACAACCAGATCATTGGCAGATCGAAAACGACTATCAGTAAATAATTGATTGTTGCTGGCAGCAGCAATTGTCTGGCAAGTCCTAAATACATCGGGAACATTGGTTTTTTGATTGCCTGCAGGGAGGCGACACTTACGAACAGAACAACATAGGCGAAGAATGCCAGTGCATCGATTCTTAGATAAGTAGTGCCGGTTTTTATCATCTGCTCATTGGATGAAAAGAATCCGAGTAGCGTAGGTGATAAAAATATCATGATCGGTATCGATAACACTGTGATTCCCAAGCCTGTTAAAAGTGCCTTTTTATAGGTTTCCTGTATACGGTCCAGCTGGTTTGCACCAAAGTTCTGTCCGACCATTGCCATAACAGCGGTGTTGAGTCCGAGTGCTGGCAATAATAACAATTGCTCCAGCCTTAAGCCTACGGCATAACCGGCAACGTTTTGACTGCCGAATCTGCCGATAAAAGCGACGGTGATAAAGCCCCCAAGGATCACCGTTAGCATGTTAAAGCTTGCCGGTGCGACCTGACGCATTAGTTCAGTCCAGTAATGGAGTTCGAATGCAGGTTTTGCCCAGCTGCCTAATTGCTTTTTCAGAACACCATATAAGTAGATTACCGAGGCGAGTTTAATCAGGACGGTGGCAATCGCCAAACCGCTTACATTGAGGTTCAGGCCAAAGATCAGTATCGGGTTCAGTATAAAGTTGGCGAGCAGTCCAACCGCCAGTGCATTGCGGTTGGATACCGTATCACCTAGCGCCATTAAGGCACCCGCAGCGACTCCCGACAATACAAATGTAGCGCAACCGCACAGTACAATTACTACATAGCTTTTAGCGTAGGGGAGTACATGAGGCTCTGCGCCAAGAAACTTTATTAACGGATCAGCGCACACCAGACCGATAAGCAGGCAAATGACTGATAACATTAAACCAAGCCCTGTCGCCTGATTAACCCAGTTTGCCACTGATGCCATGTTACCTTTGCCAACCTCTGTGGCCACAATTGCTGTGGTACCGGTTTGCATGCCAATACTGCCACTGAGTATCAGAAAAAAAACAGAACCTGCGATTGAGACTCCGGCCAGTGCATCATCAGATAACTTACCGGCAAACCAGAAGTCAGTAAGGTTATATAGTGTATTAAAGATCA
>CAYPDN010000031.1:0-15082 GCA_964409445.1 uncultured Granulosicoccaceae bacterium | reverse complement strand
GATAACTTACCGGCAAACCAGAAGTCAGTAAGGTTATATAGTGTATTAAAGATCATACCCATAGCTGCAGGAACAGCTAAGGCGAGTAAATGGCTGCCAATAGGGCCTGTCGTCAAATCGCGATGGCCGGCCACGTTAGTTAGCTGGCAGAGTCGACTACGGGAACCAGCTTTCTGCCCTGCAGTGACAACCTGCCAACTGGCAAAACGCCACGCCGTATCGCTTTGTTTGGGGAGATGATAAAGAGGTCGCCGTTCTCGCCGTTTATTTGTCGCGGAATTCCCGCTTCCCTGGCAAGCTTTGCGTTGGCAAGCATATGTTGTTGCTCGCCGTGTACCGGTATCAGGACGTCGGGTTTTACCCAACCATACATGGTCAATAATTCATCTGCTGCCGGATGACCTGAGGCATGAATGAGTGTTTCAACGTTATGTTCACCATAAACAGTAACACCCATTGATTCGAGGCGTTCGATTAATGCACCAACGCTGTCCTCGTTACCTGGAATGACTTTGGAGCTGAAAATCACCGTATCACTGGGCTCGAGATTCATATCGCGAAACGTGTTGGTGCTTAAGCGGTGCAGCGCGGTACGTGGTTCTCCCTGGCTTCCGGTTGCGAGTAGTAATACTGATTCCGGTGGCAGGTAGCCGAGATGTTGTGCTTCAACAATGCTGATGTCTGTGTCCAGTAGTCCGGTGGCACGCCCGGCGTTGACCATGTTGATCATCGACCGTCCGATCATGCCAACATGTCTGCCGGTGTCAGATGCGATTTTCGCAAGTGTCGCAACACGAGCGAGGTTACTGCCGAAACAAGTTACTACTACGCGGCCTGGTGCATTGCTTATTAGATTTTGCAGACCCGGGTATAGCTCGGACTCTGATGGTGTTTTACCTTCAGTGGTGGCATTGGTCGAATCGCAAATCATGGCATCTATGTCTAGTGTCGCCAGCTCCTGACATCGCGTCTTGTCAAAGGTAGTGCCAACTACCGGGTTGTCATCCAGCTTCCAGTCTCCGGAGTGAAATACCCGGCCGGCATCCGTAGTGATTAACAGGCCGCATGGTTCGGGTACTGAATGCGTCATTGCAATCCACTCTACGTTAAACGAACCAATGTCGATTACGTCTCCGGCATCAACGATACGTATCGTGACCTCATCGAGCAGGTCGTATTCATCCAGCTTGCGCCTAAGAATGTAGGCCGTGAATGCGGTGGTGTAGATCGGGCATTTTAGCAGTGGCCAGAGATAGGGCACTGCACCGACATGGTCTTCATGTGCATGGGTAATCACCATGCCGGCTATATCGTTTGCTCGCTCCGCAATAAACGCGGGATCTGCCATCTGTACATCACGCCGACCGGAACGTTGTTGTGGCGGCTGTTGGGTAGCCTGATCTCCAGCTGACTGCCCGTCTGTTGGTTTATCAGAAAAAGTCAGCCCGCAGTCTACAATCAACCATTGGTTGTCGTGACCGAAAACATTAAAGTTCATGCCTATTTCGCCGCATCCACCCAGTGGCGCGAACCAAAGATCTTCTTTATCAGGTGTCATTCAGTTCGGTGCTTTCTTCGTTACTTTTTGGGGTTGGCGATGGGCGCTGGCACGGCTGCGCCGTTTCTACTGATTTCGGGTCTGTTGATATTGGGTCTACTGATAGTTAAGTATAGGTCGGCTTTGAAATGATATTTGGCAGTATTGTATTGCGTGCCAATATGGTGCGATGCAATTCGCTACCGGATCGAATAGTATCAGGTTTACCGTTAGAGCCATGTTGAAAATGCAGGTAGCGCGCGGTAAACACAGAGAACCAATGATGACAAAACGAAGAGCCCCGGTAATAGACGGTCTGCAGTATGCCAACTGGTCGGAAAAGATATTCCGTCAAATGCGTGAGGGCGGTGTGGATGCCGTGCATGTCACGATCTGCTACCACGAGAATTTTCGTGAAACGGTGCTGAATATAGAGCAGTGGAACCGGTGGTTTGAGCAATATCCGGATCTTATTTTTCAGGGGCGGTGGGCCAGTGATATCGATGCCGCTATTGATACGGATCGCACAGCAATATTTTTTGGTTTTCAGAATCCGTCACCGATAGAAGATGACATTGGTTTAGTCGAAATTGTACATACGCTTGGTGCCCGTTTTATGCAGTTAACCTACAACAACCAATCGTTGCTCGCGACGGGTTGTTATGAACAGAATGATCCCGGTGTTACTCGAATGGGCAGGCAGGTGATCAAAGAGATGAACCGTGTCGGGTTAGTAGTCGATATGTCGCATTCGGCGGAGCACTCGACGCTCGAGGCGATCGAAATCTCTGAAAGACCCATAGCAATAACGCACGCCAACCCTCATAGCTGGCATCCCGCTTTGCGCAATAAGTCAGATACCGTTTTGAAGGCGCTGAGTGAGAGCGGGGGAATGTTGGGGTTTTCTTTCTACCCGCATCATCTTGCTGGTAAAACAGATTGCAAATTGCAGAGTTTTTGTGAAATGGCTGCACGTACAGCCGACGTTATGGGGATTGATCATATTGGTATCGGTTCCGATCTGTGTCAGGATCAACCAGACAGCGTTGTAGAATGGATGCGAGTCGGCCGTTGGAGTAAAGAGATCGACTACGGTGAAGGCAGCGCAGACAATGCGGGATTTCCGCCGCAGCCGGAGTGGTTTACTGACAATAGAAGTTTTAAAGGCTTGCGCACAGGTTTGCTCGATGCCGGTTTCAATCAGGAAGATGCAGACAAAGTGCTCGGTGTTAACTGGTTGAACTTCTTCAGGGATAACTTTGCACCATCTTGATGTCTATGCGCACAATCAGATCAGAATTTAAGAGACCAGTTATAAGAGAGTTGCCTGATGGCTGACCTGCAAGCTCAAAGTGCCAAATTCGGACTAAGACCACCATCGGTGGTGTTGCGTCTTGACCGTATGGGGTCTATGCATCAAACCCGCTTGTCATTTATGCGAGTCTTGTTGCGACGAATGGCAGCAGAACAATGGAATGTTACTCAGCGCTCCTGGGAAATCGATAACGAGGGTGTCGGCGTTGCTGTGTACACAGCGGTCGGACCGGTAAGAACATACTCACTGGTTGTATTTGCAAATGACCTCGACCCGTCTAAACGTTCAGACCGAGTCATCGCTTCCGAGTGGGATGCAACCTTTACACTGGTGGATGGTATCCCGTCTGATGCAGACATCAGTCGACTGCAAAAAAATGTTCCGCTGCAGGAAGCGGGGAGAATAAGTGACAGTGAACTCTCGCTTTCGCGGGCTAATCGATCGGTACGCCTTTTCAACTATGTACGTCAGGAACTTGCAGCCGGCAGGCAACCGCTCGAGCATGAGCTTGCCAAAGTCGGTTATTTAATGCGTACCACAGCAGTCTATGGCTCTGGAAAGTTTGGCGCACTGGACCGACGGTTTATTGCCGACCGAGAAGAGTTCGAGTCGCCATTTCAATCGGAGTTGATGGCCGTGTACATGATTCGGATTTTCAGTGTCGACATTGTTGAGCATCTGGCCTGCGCGGATTCACCGAGCACTGCAGTAACACTCGATAAGAATTTACGCAGATCCCTGGGCATTGGTAATTCCACAGGTCTGGGGATGGCACCTTTTATTGTTAATCATCCAGTCTTGTTCCATCATTGGATTATTGCTCGTGAGAGGGCACTACTGGAAGTTCGACGAGTTGCTCGTGCAGGAAGTGATACAGTGGAGCAGTTCGGCAACTTGTTAAAGCGACAGCAGAGCGGGCTTGTTGATTGGAACAGTGAGCACCCGTTGCAAGTAAAGAAAGTGGCTTCGCTGAAGCACGATCTGGCTTTGCTAAAATCGCAATCCGACAGTCACGATCTTACTGTTGTTGATTTTCCGTGGAATGGCTTATACGAATGGGCTGAGAATAATTTGTCCCTTGAAGGACAGGAATTGCTCGTTACTCTTTTAATTGAGCTCTATCCGGAGTTAGCGGACCATCATGCAGCACAAATGAGTGCTGATGAAGAAAGTTGCTTTGCGATCAACGGACAACAAAAAATATCAGAACTGATATCGATCATAAACAGGTATTACAAGTTTGCTCTTGATGTCGATTTTGATGATAAAAATGCAAATGCCAGATTCTGGTATGCATCAGAAGAAAAGCTTGAACCCCGAGTAGGTGAACGTTTTGAAGAGCCTGGTGCCGAGCGAGAACATCCGCTTGCAATAGCTCGAGATATTGCCAGAGCTTTTGATGCACTACAGTCAGGTGAGGTATCAATAACGGTAGCGGAGTTTTTGTTGCAACATCCCGAGCATCGACATGTAGTGCGTCGGGCACAACAGATTACCCGGTATCCGTATGCTGAAATTATGGATAACCTGATTGCAGATAACATGATGCCAATCGACCTGTTACGCTGTAAGTTATCTTTTTTTGGTGCTGTCAAATTTGACCCGCGCAGTGACAGGTGGGTCAGAATTAGTATGTTCCAGCATGCGCCACTGCCGGATGAGTTGGTTGGTAATTATGATGACACCTGGGTATATCCGCCTTTATCAGCAGAATATGGATCGGTATATACGCGTCGTGCGTCAGTGTAGATGACT
This sequence comes from uncultured Granulosicoccaceae bacterium, assembly GCA_964409445.1. GTDB lineage: Bacteria > Pseudomonadota > Gammaproteobacteria > Granulosicoccales > Granulosicoccaceae. The sequence goes on along the minus strand of CAYPDN010000031.1, from coordinate 10,475 downwards.
GAGTTATCAATCGGAGAGCTTGACTCCCTGGTACTTAAAGCTTACCGAGGAGCGGGATTTAGCTGGGGATTATCGCAGGAGGCTGGTAGAGCCGCCGCGTGGATGGCGATGCGCGGGTTACCTGCAGCAAATTGCTTTGCCGAACTTCTGCAAAAGACGGACGGCCTTGGACATTCAGCGCTGACACCTGAAGCACCCGATGGCAATTGGAGTAACTGTAATGGCCTCGATAGTAGCTCGGCCTGCTGTCCAGTGATCGTTGGCACTATGCTTTCAGATTTTGGCTGGACCGTTGGCGGTGAACTCACTCTCTGTCCGGTATATAGCCCGCTAATTTTAATTCCGTTTGTGTCTCTTTGTGCGAAAGCATCCGGTACTGCTCTGTGTATAAACATTGACGATGCGGTGATAAACCTGATGGCTGATGGCCGATTGGCTTCTGGTGTTGGAGATGGTGGTTGCAGTAAGACTGCGGTGGTTATTTCCGAATGGAGATCTGCCAGCACAGAAGCTGAATCGTCAGCACCGCTCGCACGCCGTGCTGCAATATCGGATGCGGCGCTTGCGCAGTTGGAAGCACTGGCACATCGAACATACGTACCTGCGAGTGATCAGTCACGAAGCGGGGCAGGCGCCGGATTGACGGATAACGACTAAGCCACAGCCGGCTACCTTAAGAACGAAGTCACAGTTTTCACACAATCTAAAGCCATGAAGTGAAAACGATTGTTTCTGAGTGATAATTGTTTACAACCCTGAAGGCAGGTAAAACGTACACTTGTGACTATAAATTATATGTATTCCTGTCGATAATGAATGGACGGCACATATATCGCTTCTCTAATTATGTCCAAAATAAAGACACTGCACCCATGACCCCATGTAATCGATTGTTGCCCAGAAAACTGATGGCCGTTTCCCTGGTCAGCGCATTGGTTTATGTTGGCGGTTGCACGGTTGCCCCGAAATCCGCTCCTGACGCTTCCGTATCTGAGAGCGAAGCGCCAAAGGTTGACGCTGATTGCGGTGCCGACTGCGCTGATGATGAGGGTGTTGGTCGCTACAAGTATTACCTTGGAATACTTTCTGTCCTGCTGATAGGCTAACTTTTGGCAGTAGAAATATCACCGGTTGCGTTCGACGGCCGCGCCTGCAATTTTTGAACGAGCTTTTCCGCAAACTGTTGCCTGCAAGCCTACCCTTAGTCTGCCTCTATCTATGGCGGACCGCATGTGATTTTGTCAGGCTGGTTGTTCACTAAAGCACGTTAATTGACTAAGCCGCATCCGATGCTTCCGGTGCTGCGATACCAATATGTCAGTCATCGTCGCGCATGCGTTCATCGCGCTCAAGCTTTTCTTTATAGGCTTCTTTGATCTGCAACATAACGGAATCGACATCCGCCTTAACCTCGGTTGTGGTGAATTCGCCAGTTAGTTGCGTGTCTTGTTTGAGCTCACCCTTCTCATACAGCGCCCACATTTCAGATGCATAGTTACTGTCGAGAAGTGATGGTGCGAATTGCCCGTAGTACTGCGTTATGTTGCGAATATCGCGCTCGAGCATTGTGCGTGCGTGATTGTTGCCGGCTGCATCAACTGCCTGCGGCAGGTCGATAATGATCGGGCCTTCTTCATCGACTAACACATTAAATTCGGATAGGTCTCCGTGTACCAGGCCGGCGCACAGCATCAACTTTACATAGTCCATCATTGTCGCGTGATCATCGAGGGCGAGGTCTTGCGGCACACTGACATCATTGAGTCTCGGGGCGGCTTCACCGTTCTGGTCAGTCATTAACTCCATCAGCAACACACCATCGAAACAGCCGTGTGGTTTTGGCACGCGCACACCCGCGGCAGAGAGTTTATATAAAGCTTCTACCTCTGCATTGTGCCATTCTTTTTCCTGTTGTGAGCGACCGAATTTTGATCCTTTTTCTATAGCTCGCTGGCGTCTGCTGTTGCGTCCCTTGCGTCCCTCACGATATTGCACCGCTTGTTTGAAACTACGCTTTGCAGCATCTTTGTATACCTTTGCACACAGAGTTTCCCGTCCTGCACGTACGACATATACACTCGCTTCTTTGCCGCTCATCAGCGGATGAAGCACTTCGTCTACCAGACCATCTTCGATTAGCGGAAGCAGGCGCTTAGGAGTTTTCATCGGTGGTTATACGGGTGGGCGAGTGCCGGTACGTTGATCCCTGAAGTTTGGTGGCTTTGAAAAAATAGTCAATAGTGCAGGGAGCCGCATACCCCTCTGACAGGCGAAAAAAGGCATTCAACACCGGATAGTGACCAAATAGTAAAGGCCGATTGGTTCACACTCGAAACTTGAAACAATCGACAGTGTGCTGAGACACGTGTCGCTAAACTCCGCAATCCTGTGAAATCAGATTGGAGTTTGACCCTTGTTTACAGCTAAATTTTTAACCACTTCCAGGTCACTATTGACCGCTCTCAGCGGAATAATTTTACTTCTCTTGCTGACCCTGACGGCTCCAGTCCATGCACAGGTATGTGTAGATAGTGATGGAGATGGCTGGGGTTGGGATGGTTCTAACAGTTGCAGGGTGACACAGGTACAGGGGCACACTACGGCAGGCAACGGCAGCTGCGTTGATGATGATGGCGACGGATATGGCTGGGATGGTCAGGGTACCTGTCTGGTAGCACCCCAATCCACTGCCGTACCTGCAACAACCACTGCAGGTCCGTCCGCCGCTGGTGCTTGTGTTGACAGCGATGGAGATGGTTGGGGCTGGAACGGAGTTGGTTCCTGTCGGGTCTCAGGTTCGGCGCCTTCTGTTGCGACGCAAACACCGACAGCAGCCGCACCGCCTGCATCAGTAACACCGACTATTCAAAACAACAGTTTCGATCGCAACCGAGATCTTGTTGCCATCCATTTTGATCACGCCCCGGACCGAGATGACGGGCATGCCGCGGTGGCCGCGTTGATGGTGCGCGACAGGCTGGGTTTAAATGTCCAGGTCGTCGCCGGAGCTCACGGTGTTCATAACCGCGATCGCTACGATCCGGAATCAGAACGCCTCATGTCTACAGTCTGGGGTAGTGAATGGCTGAACGCCCACAGTAACCGGGCCGGATCAATTAGTGCCGCAGTTAATCGCTGGACTGCTGTGCTGGCAGCCGGTGGATCTGTCTGGGTAGCGGAGGGAGGCCAGTCCGATTTTACGGCAGCAGTTGTTCGTACCATTAGAAGCAATCACAGTGAGTTTAATACCAGCCAGCGAATCCATGTGATTCAGCACAGTGACTGGAACGAAGTTCATGCGCTGGCTGCGGACCTGAATTACGTTCGTAACAATACTCGCTACGTTAAAATCGCTGATGGCAATGATCCTAACTCTACTGCTGATTTTCGATTTGAAAGTCATAATAATGGTGGATTTGTTTCGCGAGCCCAGTCCAGTCGCTACTCAAATGAATGGGCAGCAGCCTTCAATTATTTGACGCCAGGCGATAAGCTCGATTTCTCGGATACCGTGGAATTAATGCATATTGTGGGATTGGGAACTAACGTAATAAGAGATGTAAACGAATTCGGAGATTACTTTTTTTAATTGTTTCGTATTTGATACATATCGAAAGTAATGGAATCAGAGTTCCTCTTCTAAATGCAATAGCATGATCATCTTTGTTGTTGTAACTAATATGTTATAAGAGGCGCATATTAGAAGCAGAATACGATCACGAGATGAGCAACATTCACGAATGGCGTGAAGACTATCGATACTATCGATCTGAGCATCCACAGTTTCGCTGGTTATTTTTACTGGGCGACTTGTTAGGTTTACTGGTCAAGCTGGCTTTATTTGCGGGCTTCGCATATATGTGCTGGTACCTCCTGAATCGCAACCCTGCACTCGAACAGCAGGCTGTGCCAGGTGCCCAACCGAAGTCGACAGTTACCGCACCCGAGCTGACTGCCGGGCGAATAGCTTTGCTGGAAAAGATTGCCTCGCAAGGTAACAGCACTGCATCCGGGCTTGTTGGAAGTGTGGAGTCCTCATCGTCAGATCTGTCTGCTTCGACTGAAGGAGCGCCTGTAGTTCAGGTTGAATCGCGATCCGGTATTGCTGCAAGATCCGGTTATGTTGAAGTAGATGAAATACCGACGGTGTACTTATCACCGTCTGAAGCTGAACCGAAGGATAATTTTTTCCAGCCGCCGTCACCCACTGAAAGTAGCGCCTGGGTACGCAGGCAAAAAGCGGGGGATTATACAATTCAGCTCGCGCTGACAGTGAACGTAGAGTTTCTGGTGGAGTTTGCAAAGCTGTTACCACCTGCGCATGTTGCGGCGATTTATCCCGAAAGACGCCTTAGTAAAAAACACCTCCAGTACAGTCTCAGCCTTGGCAGCTTTCCCAGTTTGGAAAGTTCGGAGAAAATGCTTTCATCCTTGCCGAACAATCTTAAGCGATACGGTGCGCACTCTCGTGTATTCGACGACATACATAAAAATCTGGATTTGTTCGTACGTTAAAGACGCTCTTTAGGACTACGCACAGACTGCATTTCACAGGACTAGTTTAAATTGTCAGTGCCTTTCCCACAGCGATGTCTCTGTCGTGCATGGCTGATTAGTGCGTTGCTGCTTATAGCAATCTCAACGCCGCGTGTTGCGGCAGCAGACTGCGTTGTTTTGTTGCATGGTTTGGCGCGCACCTCCGGGGCAATGAAGAAGTTGATTGCGCCTTTCGAGAATGAAGGCCATCAGGTTGTTAATGTTGGCTATCCGTCCAGAGAAAAAACCGTTGAGCAGCTGGCACCCTTGGCAGTGAAAGATCTGGGTTATAGCAAGTGTAATCCGGCCAGTAACATCCACTTTGTGACACATTCAATGGGTGGAATATTGGTGCGCTATTACCTGAAGCACAACAAGATACCGCGACTTGGCAGAGTGGTGATGTTAGCGCCGCCGAATCAAGGCAGCGAAGTCGTTGATAAATTACGTGATGTGCCAGGCTTTAAAGTGATGAACGGCAGTGCAGGGCTTCAGCTTGGTACTGATGCCGAAAGCATTCCGGTAAAACTGGGACCGGTTGAGTTCGACCTGGGAATTATAGCTGGCACCAGAACTATTAATCTGTTGCTCTCACAGCTCCTGCCTAATCCCGATGATGGCAAGGTATCTGTGGCAAGCACCAGGGTGGCAGGAATGGCTGACCATATAACACTGCCTGTCACTCACACTTTTATGATGAGATCAAAATCGGTAATTGAGCAGGCAGTGTATTTTGTAAAGCATGGTCAGTTTAAAAAATAGTCCTGGTATCAGAGCTCTATCTACCCGGCTGCAGCCTGATTAAGGAATGTCCGGCGTGTTGGTCGGTCTTTATTATCAGGGAATTCCTTTACGAGTGCTTTTGCCTGTTGCACCCATTGTTCGCGCTGTATTCGACCCGGAAAGTCCAGAGCTTCATCAATAGCTTTTACTTCTTTGACTTTGAGTGTAGCCAGCTGTTCCCATGACTTTATACCGAATCGGTTCAGTGCCTTCTCTATTACCGGACCAATGCCATTGACCACCTTTAGGTCATCACGGTGCTTTGAACCGGGAGTTCCGAACTTGGTTTTACCACTCTGCCAGGCAGTCTTGCTGCTTTTACTCTTTTTAGGCTTTTTAGTGGCGGTTTTTGAGCGACTGGTTTTAGCGTTAAGAGGCTGGTGACCATTGCGTACAAGGGCTTTGGCCTGAGCCACCCATTCGTCGCGCTGGATGCGCCCTGAAAAATCAACCAGTGCTTCGTCCACAAGCTTAACTTCAGCAACTTTAAAGGTAGCGATTTGCTCCAGGCTTTTAATACCCAGGCGGTTCAGTACTTTTTCGATCTTCGGACCGATGCCGTTGATTGCTGTCAGATCGTCTTTGTGATTACTGCCAGGTGTACCCAGTTTAGTTTTGCCTTTTTGCCAATCGGTTTTTTTCGATGTGGTTTTTGCGGCCTTTGGCTGGTTTTTCCGGGCCTTGGCTTTCTTCAGTAAGTCAGCGATCTGTTGATCTTTTTCGGCATTCTCCTTTTCAAGCTTTTTGATTTTACCGACATCGATTGGGGTAATCGGTGCTGCCGCGGGCTTAGCGGCTGCAGCATTATTCACTCGAAGCTGGCGGTTGTGTTCCCGCACTTTGTTTAGCTGCGCTGTTAGCTCGGTAACTTTGCCGCGCGCTTCGCGAAGTTCACCCACCTCGGTCTTTACCTGTTGTAACTGGCGTGCAAGCTCAGCATTTTCCCGGGCGTGCTTGTTGGCTTGCTGACTATCAGTCGAGTTGGTTTCTGTCTTCTGAGCAAGCTCCATTCTGCTTTTATTCAACTGTGAGTTCAGGTTGGCGATATCGATTTTCGCTGTGTTAAGCTCCGATGCTGCATTATTAGCCTGTTCCAACTGTGATTCCAGGACTCTGAGCTTTTGTTTGTCTGCGGAGCTTTCTGATGCCTGTGAACGCGCTTGCTCAAGCAATGATTTTAATTTTTGTATGTTTTCCTGGAGTTTATGCTGTTCCTTTTCAGCAGACTCAGTGGTTTCCTGTAGTTGCGATTCCAGAGTTTTGAGTTTTGCTTTGTCAGCTGCACTATCTGACGTTTGTGCACGAGCCTGCTCGAGTTCTGATTGCAGCTTTTGAATGTTGTCCTGAAGGCCGCGCTTCTCGGTATCAGAGATATCTCGGGCCTCAGTCAGCTGAGATTCCAGTTCTTTAAGTTTTTGTTGATCTGCAGCAGCATTCTTTGATGCTTGCTCGTGTGCTTCATCAAGCTCTGATTTTAATTTTTGAATTTGATCCTGAAGGCTTTGTTGATTTTCTGCAGCGGCGTCGCTCGTCTGGATCAGTTTAGCCTCCAGTGCTCTGAGCTTTTGCTTGTCTTCGGCACTATCTGCAGCTTCCACTCGTGCCTCCTGCAGCTCCGTTTGCAGACTTTCAATTTTGTTTTGCAGACTTCGCTGCTCTTCTTCGGCCGTATCATGGGCCTGCTTTAGCTGAGGCTCAAGTGCTTCCAGTCGCTGCTTATATGCCGCACTGTCTGATGCCTGTGTACGCGCTTGTGTCAGTTCTGACTGCAAATTCTTAATTTGACCCTGAAGATTTCGCTGCTCTTCTTCAGCGGTATCGTTGGCTTGAATTAAATGTGATTCCAGCGCTTCAAGCTTTTGCTTGTCTGCAGCACTATCTGATGATTTCGCGGACGATTGCTCCAGTTCGGATTGAAGCTTTAGAATCTGCTCCTGCAATGCACTCTTTTCTTCGTCGTTTGCCGTATTATTATTAGTTTCCTGCTCAAAACTCTTGCGATCCCATTCGGAGAGCTTTTCCTCAAGTTCCTTATTTTTAGCGATTGCAGAATCTCGCTCGCTAGCCACGGTCTCTGATTGTTTTAGTTTTTGCTGCAGTTCGTCAGTCAGTTTAGATTGGTGCTCACTGCGCGAAGATGCATCCTGAAGTTTTCTCTCGACATCTGCTTTATCAACATTGGCCTGTGCCAGTTTCGCCTGTAACGCTTCAAGGTCACCACCGGATTGTGGGCTGCTGAAGTTAAGGGCGCTATCTATTCTTGCTTTAGCGGCGTTATTTTGGGTGTGTTTGTCCCACTCAGTCTGACTGATTTGTCGCCGACGCCAGCGCCAGAACAACCAACCAGCGCACAGGCCAAATATAAAGGTAAGGAAAAGAGGTAGTGTGATTTCCAGTAGAGCCCAGATCATGCTTGTTTACCTTAAATTATGCTGCAATTAATATTTTGTTAGTACGTTTCAAATGAATTCTAGAAAGCCCAGAACTCGACACGACGATTTTGTGCTCGACCATCCGCGGTATCATTGCTTGCTATTGGTTGGGATTCTCCATATCCGTTTGGTCGCAAACGAGATTCGTCGACGCCCTGACTGGCAAGATAGTTGGCAACGGACTGTGCGCGCCTTTGCGACAGGTCCTGGTTATATGTAGCAGATGAATGCGAATCTGTATGGCCGGCAATTTCAATTAATACTTCCGGAAAAGCATCCAGTGCTAAGACAATGTCATCAAGAATGCCGGTAGCGGAAGGTGCTAATACATCTGATGATGGGGCGAACACGACGAATTCTCTTATTGATTCAGCCAGTAAGGTAAATTCGTCCTGTAGCGATGCAATGCTGTCTGTGGGGCGGTAATCAGTTACCGCCTCGGTCGTGACCAGCTCCATTGGAATATCATCTTCCTCTGTCAATTCGTTTAGAGGTACAACCGAAATCGTATCGTCCGACAATGATGTAGTCGCAACCGGAATCACTTCGTGCTCGGTAATAACGTTAATCATTGAATTAGGCACGACAGCTTTGATTTTTCGCGACATATTGAGATCGGTTGTCGTGATGTTGCCGGAAATTATGTTGTTGTCGAGATCAATTTGAGCGTCACGAACATCGTCCTCGAGGTTTGAGAGAACAGTTGCGAAATCATTTATACGTTCTTCGGCAGTGGCAATAGTTGCAGGTTGATCGGTTACCGTCAGGGTATTGATAATGTTAGATGCGCTGAATGAATGCAGTGCGGCGTCGCTTAATACTTTGGCGTGTTCTTCTGTTGGCACCATGCCGGTCAGCGTTAGTTTTTCCCCGTCGGTGATTGCACTTACGATGACGTCTTCCGGCTGAATTTCCCGAGTATCTTGTATTACAACAGGATTGGTCTTTACGACGGTGGGTTTAACGTTGTCTTGCTTAACGATGGCCGGTTTAACCATGTTCGGTTTTTCGATGACCGGGCTGGTAGCGTAAACGGTAGCGTTGCGAATGGATTCACCGTCACCACCGCGGTACTTGGCTAGTACCACTTCCAGATGTTTGGCACTGGTATTTTGTGGCAGGGTGCCGGTGACTTTGACATCCCTGTAGCTGGCGTCAAACTCCAGCTGTGACGCATCCAATCCGGCTTTTTCAATGATCTTCGGTGCTGCTGTTTCAAGCTGATCTTCAATATGGCGCACGCCCCATACAGTGCCCGCAGCAATTGCGATGGCGGTTGTCGGCCAGAGCCATTTACCCAGTCTTCTTGCCGTGTGAGGCAACTTGCCAGCCTTGTTGCCTGCAAGCAACGCGGGTCGTTTAAACTTGGTGGAGTCGGTCATTCAGGCAGCCTGTATTCAACAACATCTGCAGATCGCGGGATCTTTAGCAGACTTTCTTAAGCGTCAAAAACGTGAACTGGTGCAAATATTCAGCCGGAGTTGGCGGAATTGGCTTAAGCGTTGTTAAAAATTATCAACCAGAAGACTCTGAGCCTGCTGCACGGTCAGGTGGTGACACAAGATTGAGTTAAATCGATGGGATAGTTAGCTAAATTTGCCAGAGGAAGGGTGCGTTAACGGCCGAAACACGCCGCTTAATTGACGGGTACAACGGCATTTTGCCGGTCGTCTGCGGCCTGATGGACCAACATAGTCAAAATCTTTACCAATCAGGGCGCATTTCTGTTCGCACTGTTTTTCATCTTTGGCAAGCAAATGATTGGCAACGAGATAGAGAAGGAAAAAAATTATCACCCAGGCAAGGAGCACTTTTGGCAGCGGGTTCAATGCTTCAACTTCAATCCATCAACGGCTTTTCCAATGCCGTCGACTGTTAGTCCGTACATTCGGTTGTGCATTATTTCACGCGATAATTTAACCGAAGGTACGCGAGACCAGTAAGCTTGTGGTTCCGGGTTTAGCCAGGCCGCATGTGGAAACTTTTCAAGTATTCGGTTAGCCCACACAATCCCGGGCTCTTCATTCCAGTGCTCAACGCTGCCGCCAGGTGCGCTGATTTCATACGGGCTCATGGTTGCGTCACCGACAAATATTACTCGATAGTCAGCGCTGTAGGTTCTAATAAATTCGTAGGTAGAAATGGTTTCGCTGTGGCGCCGCTTGTTGTCTTTCCAAAGTTTCTCGTAGATAAAATTATGAAAATAGAAGTACTCAAGATGTTTGAATTCACTGCGTGCGGCTGAGAATAATTCCTCGCTGACAGTGACGTGGTAGTCCATTGAGCCACCAACATCAAACAACAGCAGCAGCTTGATTGCATTGCGCCGCTCGGCGACCATTTTTATATCTAACAGTCCGGCATTGCGGGCAGTGGCATCGATGGTACTGTTTATATCAAACTGGTCTTGCGCACCTTCGCGGGCAAAGCGCCGAAGTTTCCTGAGTGCCATTTTGAAGTTGCGAGTACCCAGCTCGCGCTCATCGTCGAGATTTTTATATTCGCGTTTATCCCAGACTTTAATGGCGCTGCCCTGACGGCCGTTTTTTTGGCCGATGCGCACACCGGCAGGGTTATACCCGTAAGCACCGAATGGCGACGTGCCGCCGGTTCCAATCCATTTGCTGCCACCCTGGTGTCGGCCCTTTTGTTCCTCGAGTCGCTTGCGTAGTGTGTCCATGATTTCGTCCCAGCCACCGAGCGCTTCAATTTCTTTTTTTTCCT
>CAYPDN010000030.1:11836-20061 GCA_964409445.1 uncultured Granulosicoccaceae bacterium | reverse complement strand
CAGAACGAATAGAAGCGGAAAGAGTCGAAGCTGCAAGGCAGGCAGAGCTTGCGGAACAGAAAAGACAACAGGAAGCCGCTGCTGCGGTTGCTGCACAAGAGCAAAAGGCAAGGCGCGCTCGGTTGCTGCGTAAAAAAGCGCAGCTAACGCAACAGTACAAGCAGTCAATCCGCAAGGCAGTGACTAAGAAATTCAGGCCACCCTCAGGCCTGCGGCCCGGATCGACCTGTACGGTCAGAGCGCGGCTTGTTTTTCCGAATGAAATTGTCGATGTTCAGGTGGAAGAATGTACCGGCGGCAGGGAGATGGCGCGAGCGGTAGAAAAGGCGGTGCTGGCAACTCGACCATTCCCAATGCCGCCGCATAAAGCGGTGTTTGAGCGAGTGCTGGTGTTCGATTTTAAACCGGGTGGGTAAATTGGCTGCACTGGCACATGATCGTTTTGTCAGCTATAGGGTAGTAAATCAGCCAGTTCCTGCGTTTGTTGTGTGCAGAAACTTTGTATCATGATCAACATTAATGTTGTGTAGAGGCAAACGCGCAATGCGCCAATTTTTAGCTAGTTTTGTATTAATGCTTACGATGTTGCTGATAGCAATGCCGCGGGCGTCTGCCGAGCTGCGAATCGAGATTACCGAGTCTGCGGGTGTACAAGACAAGGTGCCAATTGCAATAGTGCCTTTTGCCGAGGAGGCAACTGGTCTTGAGATAGATGTCGCTCAAATTATCGAAGATGATCTACTGCGTAGCGGACGCTTTGATATCGTGCCGCGCGATCGTCTGCCGAGTAATCCGGCAACCAGTAGCGAAGTAACATTTACCGACTGGCGTTCAACCAATATCGAGTATCTGGTAATCGGCAGTGTCAAAGGCGGTGCAGGTGGCAGGTTCGAAGTTAACGTTGAACTGATTGATATCGTCAGACAACGCCAGTTGCTTGCTTATCCTGCCAATGAACAGGGGCAGGTTTTTTATTGTTGTACCTATCAGATCGGCGCACGGTCGCTACGCCGCACAGCGCATACCATCTCTAATGTAGTGTACGAGCAGATAGTCGGTGTTCAAGGGGTTTTCGACACCCAGTTTGCGTACATCACTTCCACCGGCAGTAGAGATCAACAACGCTATGCGCTTGAACTGGCTGATATCGATGGCCAGAACGTTGTACGGGTGTTAGAAATTTCACAGCCTATTCTGTCGCCCACCTGGTCTCCGGATGGTCAGCAGCTCGCTTATGTGTCCTTTGAGTTTCCCGGACGCACAGCGATAATCGTGCATCATCTGCCGCGCGCCGAGCGACGTAAATTAATCTCTATAGAGGGAATCAACGGAGCGCCAGCCTGGTCACCGGATGGCAGACGTCTGGCACTGTCGCTTTCGCATCGCGGCAGTCCTGATATTTTCATCGTGAATGTGGCATCCGGGCAGATGTCTCAGCTTACCAGCGCTCCGTCAATTGAAACTGAGGCAGCCTGGCTTGATGACAATACAATTGCCTTCACCTCCAACCGTAGCGGCACACCGCAGATATACCGCAAAGGATTGGCGGCAGGCTCCGCTGCTACCCGCCTGACCTTCGAGGGTAAATATAACGCTGGTGCCACGGCATCACCGGATGGGTCCAAAATCGCGTTTATCCACAATGATCGCGGCAATTTTCGGATTGCAGTTCAGGATTTGAACACGCGGGTGCTGGAGGTGCTGACAGATGGTCGACTGGACGAATCACCCAGCTTTTCGCCCAATGGAGACCAAATTTTGTACTCCGCAAAGGACGGGGGACGCGATGTTCTGGGAGTTGTGAGCGTTGACGGGCTGGTTGAACAGAAAATTAGTCTGGCCAATGAAAATGTCCGCGATCCGGCCTGGGGACCGAGACGGTAAAGTAAACAAGGCGTGTCAAACAAGATACAATAACGCATAAGAATCAGAATGAGGTGGTTGTGAGTATTAAAAATCTGTCAATGCAAACAAGGCTTTCCGCCGAATCGCTGCCTTTGTCGCCCCGATTGTCGCTTATTGGGTCGGCGATAATTCTGGGATTGCTAAGCGCCTGTTCAACCAGTCCGGAACTGGACGAGGTACCGGAGCCGACATCAACAGCGTTGCCGGCGGGAACAGTCCCTGCGGAACTGCCACCACCACCTGTACCCGAGGTGATTCCCGGGCTCCAGCAAAATGCTGAAAGTGCCGCGATTGGCACTGTCACAGCCGTTGAAAGTCAGGAGTCCATCGAGGGTGGGCCGATCCTTGGTGGTATTGCTATTACCCGTGACTCTATTAATGATGCGCGGCACCCGTTGTCCAAGCGGATTGTGTTTTTTGACTACAACAGTTCTCGCCTCAGCGCCGACAGTCTCGACCTCATTCGCGGTCACGCAGAGTATCTTTCACGCTTCACTGACGTGCGGGTTCGGGTAGAAGGTCATACTGACGAGCGAGGCTCACGCGAATACAATATTGCACTTGGTGACAACCGCGCGCGCTCGGTGGCAAAAATCCTGCAGTTAGGTGGTGTTGACGCCGGTCAGTTTTCAACGCTGAGCTATGGTGAAGAAGTGCCACTCGATGAAGGTTCCTCCGCCAGTGCCTGGCGCCGTAACCGTCGCGTGGAAGTGGTCTACGAGAGCTTTAACTAGCAAAACAGGCAGGCAAGTTAAGCTGTGATTTGGTCTGGCTGTGTGACGTTGACGTTATACTTAATTAATATCGGACCTGGTAACCGGAGGTTGTGGTGAGACTAAATCACTTTATCAAGTTGGCCAGCATTAATCTGGCCTTGGTCGGCGCAATAGTTCTGTCTGGTGCGGCGCACGCACAATCAGCAGAACAACGGCTGCAACGGCTGGAAAGATTTCTCGATAACTCTGCGCTGATTGGCATGCTGCAGGAGATGGAATCACTGCAAAACGAAGTTCGCCAATTGCGCGGGGCTCTGGAAGAAAGAGATAACGCCATCGGCGCTATGCGTGAGCGGCAGCGCAAACTCTATCTCGATACAGACAGCCGAATCGCCGCACTGGAAAGTGGTGGCGGTGGCGGAGGTGGTAGTCTCGATGACCTCGATGATCTGGACGACCTCGACGATTTGGCGGATCTGGAAGATCTCGACGACTTCGACAGCCCGGGCAGTGGCGGCAGCGAAGTTTCCCTCAGCAGTCTCTCATCTGAGCCCCAGTCTGTACCAGTGCCGCGTGTGGACGAACAGCGCGAGAAACTTGATTACCAGAACGCCTATGATCTTTTGATTCTCGGTCGAAACCGCGAGGCAATTGCCGGGTTTGGCAACTTTCTGCAGCGCTACCCGAACGGCACCTATTCTGATAACGCACATTATTGGCTGGGTGAAGCCAACTACGTTGAGCGACAGTTTAGCGAAGCGATTGACCGATTTAACGTGGTAATTTTCCAGTTCCCGGCCAGTCGAAAAGTCCCGGATGCCAGATTGCGTAAGGGTTTTGCGCTGTATGAACTGCAGCGCTATGGCGAAGCCCGTCAGGAACTGGCTCAGGTAGAAAGCGAGTACCGCGGCAGATCGATAGCAGCCCTTGCGCGGCGTCGAATCGAGCAGATGAACAACGCCGGATTGTAGTCGCGATTTGTTGCGAGATTTTACTAAAACCTGCTGCCAATTTTAGTCTCACATACTATGCACGCCGGCCGAGTCGGTCTATAATAGGCGGCTTGGCGTGGGGAAGTGTGCTTCACCTCGTCAGTTTTAAAGTAGTGAACAGATAGCGCAACGCTATCTGAAAGCCGGTACTACCGGTAGAAAATATGGGGCCGTTAGCTCAGTTGGTAGAGCAGTTGACTTTTAATCAATTGGTCGAAGGTTCGAATCCTTCACGGCCCACCATTTACGAATCAACCACTTAGCTTGTTATTCGACTCGTGTCTTTGTTCGAGTTGTATTTGTCCGTTATTTCACATTTCGTGGCTTTATGAATCTGAGATCGATACGGACCCATCACCAGTAAAATAGTCTGAACGAATAAGGGCCAGATTTCTCTGACCCTTACTGATACCCGCGACTATTGGTTTACGGTGAACTCAATATTACGGTCATTACTGGCTCTGACGCGAATCCAGATATCGTTGTTATCGAGTACAGTAAACTGAAACGAATTCGACAAATCGTCGCCAGCAGCAACATCAAATCCTATCTGTGATTCAAGATCAGCGTCACCAAATCTCTGAAATAGGTCGAACGTATACGCAAATGTCTCTCCCTGTACACCTGGTGCCGCCGCATCCAGAGTATAAACACCTGCTGGTAAGTTCATCCGAAACCATCGGTAGTCATCAATGCTTGTTAGGTTTGATATCTCCAGAGCCTGTGTTTCTCCAAGACTAATTGTCGTAGCAGGAGGGCAGCGAGTAAAACGAGGCGTTGGAACGGCTGCGCCGTTAGCGTAAATAGCTAACTCATAGTTCAGTGCTTCGTTAAATACTGGCTCCACTCTCAAAGTTAGTGTTTCTGTATTCACGATTTCAAGAAATTCGTAACCACGGGTGTCGAAATCGTTGTCAACACTAAACAACAATCTTTCGTCACCCTCTCCAGTCACAGAATCAATTGAGACCCCCACTGATTCCAACTCACCCGAAACGGTCACGCTATCTGTTATCAAATGGTAGTTGCCAGGCTCCAGTGTTATTTGCCACAAGTCAAAATTCAATACGGTGCTGCCATCGATTAACTGACCGCGAACTACTTCGTTAAGGGTGAAGGGAGTCGCAGTGGTGTTGTTAGCGGACAAACCAGAAATAAGCGCGCTGGGGCACTCGGCCTGTATAAATTGAGGCGGCCCAAATGTGTCGGTTACTACCACGTTATCGGGCACCTGCGAGCCGGGTTCTTCGATTTCTGTGCCTGGATCGGGTTCACTCACCGAGACAGTGTCTACACTTCCTGATCCTGCATTTGCAGAGTCATCATCGCCACTGCCACCACATCCAATCAGCGACGAAACTGCCGCCGCCACTACCAAATTACTGACTATTTTTCTCATTACAGTTTTCCAAAATAGTTGAAGAAAATAGAGGTGCAATTTCCCCCTCTACTCCAAGTAAACTGGATAAATCCGGTTTGTTACTCGAAACAGTAAATATTCCTTAGGCATTCAAGGTTTCGGGTCGGAAAATCTCGAATTGTTTGTTTCTTTTGAAAAACCATGAGCAGGGATGTGGTTATCATATTTTTTCAGTTGCATCCCTAAATTTGAAATTCTTTGTTTTTAAGTCAATGGAAGTTTGAAAGTAATAATGAGAGATATAAAGAGCTATAGGGAAAGATCCTGCGCGCTTGTGCGTTTTCTGGTTGTATCAGATGAATTGTTTCTTGAAAGGTCACTGGAGTTGTGGTCCCTCGGAAACAAGATATACACTGAAGCCTGGAATACTGAATTCCATGTGTTTGGTGTTATTGCATCAGAAACTGATCATCTTCCATTAGGCAGCGTACGAGAGAAATGTTCATCCAGATTTCTTAAGCGTGCAGATGAAGAACTAAAAGAAGTTATAAAATGTCATCAGGAAGATCTTCAGGAAGCGTACGACGAAATCCTTGTAAAGCACAGCGATGCATAAAAAATTACTATAGGCTTGGCGCTTGTAGATTTTTTTGACGCGTGACTTGAGAGCAGGAATTTAATGCCGGTGGAAATTATTCCAATATTATTGTTCTGTTTCTCAACATCCATTACTCCCGGGCCGAATAACATTATGCTCATGAGTTCCGGATTGAACTACGGAATAAAAAGATCTCTGCCGCACTTGTTAGGTATAAATATTGGCTTTCCGTTAATGATTTTGGCTATTGGACTGGGGCTTGGATCTTTGTTCGCAAAAATACCTGTTATTTATCCGGTCATTAAAACACTTGGGGTATCTTATCTTTTGTTCTTTGCCTGGAAAGTCGCCAATGCTTCAGCACCTAAAGCAAATGAAAAGCTGGCGAGTCCTGTAACTTTTTTTCAGGCTGTTCTTTTTCAATGGGTAAACCCGAAGGCGTGGGTGATGGCTATCGGAGCAATTGCATCTTTTACCAGCCCTGAGAAGTTTCAAACACAGATGCTGTTTATTCTTGGTGGTTACATGACAGTCGGTGCCCTGTGTATGATCTTCTGGTTAACTTTAGGTGTGTCGCTAAAAAAACTGATAAATAATGAACTGCATATGAGGTATTTCAATATATCAATGGCTGCCTTGTTAGTTCTCTCCCTGATTCCAATGATATTCGTCGATTTTGGTAATAACGTGTAGTTTTCGATAATCTGCCTGATTCCACCAGAATCGCGTGTGCAGTCGTGTCGACGTTTGACGTCCGGTGATGTTCACATTAGTCTCAGCAAATCGGTTAAATCATTGCGGAGAACAGTTAGTGGAAATTGCCCTGTCACCTATGGAGTTTGCTCAGCGGGCGCGTCGTCTATATGGCAACGCCGAAGCAGTTGTCGAAGGCGATAAGCGTTTTACCTACACCCAGTTTCTGGATCGTTGTGCCTGCTGGTCAGCTGCGTTGCAAAAATATGGCGTGGCACAGGGTGATCGTGTTGCCTATATTGCACCAAACACGCACACGCATCTTGAAGGCTATTATGCTGTACCGCAAATTGGTGCTGTACTGGTTCCGATCAATTACCGACTCCTGCCGGAGGACTTCGATTACATCATCAATCACTGCGGTGCGACTGTTGTGTGCGTGCACCCGGACTACATTGATGCAATAGATAGTATCCGCGGCAAGCTTCCGAAAGTGCAACATTATGTAGCGCTGGATGAATGCAAGGAGGGATGGCTCGACTACGAACAGCTTGTCGCCAATGAAAGCCCGGACTATAAACGGGTCAATATTTCTGAAAGTGACTTGCTAACTATAAACTACACCAGTGGTACGACTGCTCGACCAAAAGGCGTAATGATTACGCATCGCAATGCGTATCTGAATATTATGAACACACTGGTGCATCAGCACCTGAGTCCGGCAGATCGATACCTTTGGACGCTGCCAATGTTCCATGCCAACGGCTGGACGTTTACCTGGCTAAATACTGCGCGTGGTATGACTCACGTATGTTTGCCAAAGGTAGAACCTGCGCTGGTATGCAAAGCATTGGGAGATGAGAAAATCACTATGCTGTGTGCAGCCCCGACTGTTCTAATCAGCATTATCAATGCACCGAAAGAAGTTCGTGATCAGATCCCCTCCGGTGTGCGCTTGTTCACTGCGGGTGCACCACCGGCTGCAGCCACCATAGAGGTATTGGAGAATCAATTTGGCTGGCACCTGACCCATGTCTATGGGCTTACCGAAACCGCGCCACTAATTTCAATTTGCGAGTCCCGACCGGAACACAGCAAATTATCCGCTGAAGATCTTGCTGTGGTTAAGGCGCGTCAGGGAGTCGAGCTGGTGGGGTCGGGAGAACTTCGCGTTGTCGATGATAGCGGCAATGAAGTCCCTCATGATGGTGAAACTCTGGGTGAAATCACAGTCCGCGGTAATGTGGTTATGAAAGGTTATTACAACGATCAGGCCGCCACCGATGCAGCAATTAAAAACGGTTGGTTCTATTCAGGTGATGCCGCTGTTGTGCACGATGATGGTTTTTTGGAAATTCGTGATCGCTTCAAGGATGTGATCATCAGTGGAGGTGAAAATATATCGTCAGTCGAAGTTGAAGGGTGCCTGTTACGCCACCCATCGGTACAGGAAGTAGCAGTGGTTGGAATGGCACACGAAAAGTGGGGCGAATCACCCCATGCTTTTGTGGTACGAAAACCGGACGTCCAGATTTCTGAGAGTGATTTGAAGCAACATGTTCGAGATAATCTGGCGCACTTTAAAACGCCACAGTGGGTGAGCTTTGTTGATGAGTTGCCAAAAACTGCTACCGGCAAAGTGCAGAAGTTTGTATTGCGCGACAACAGTTCCGGTATCACGCGCCAGTAACGATTAGCTCAGGTGACAAAAGAATTAGAGAAGCTGAAAAAATAAATGAACAAACAGACAGAGACATCTAAGGGAAATTTCCTGACTACAGCGTTAGTTGGAACCTCTATGGCTTTTATATTAATGGGTAAAGTAATCGGTGCTCACGGGTATTCCTTCTTCACAGTTTCTCCTGCAGTCCTTCTATTATTTTGTCTGTGGTGGCCATTTCTATCTTATATTTCTGGCAATAGAAATAGCCCCGACTAATTTAAAAGCAGCTAAAGCAGCT
>CAYPDN010000030.1:4840-11736 GCA_964409445.1 uncultured Granulosicoccaceae bacterium | reverse complement strand
AAAGCAGCTAAAGCAGCTTAAGGCACCCTACAGTTGAGTTGTGATGAGATGTTTGAGCAGAGTGTTGCTCCGGATTCGCGGGGAGTGTTGCAAAAGCCAATCATGTCGTTATTTATTAAGCGCCGCTATCTGGGCGCGTCTGTCTACTGCCCACTTATACTGTGGTGGCCACATCTCGTAGTCCGGGTCATCGCCCAGTTCCAGGCCTGCACGCAGTGGCCAGAAGGGGTCGTGCATGATTTCCCGACCAAGGGCTACCAGTTCGGCTTTGCCGGACGTAAGAATATCTTCTGCCTGCTGTGGTTCAATGATAACGCCTACTGCCATTGACTTGAGTGACGTTTCGTTTTGAATGCGATCAGCGAAAGGTACTTGAAAACCCGGTGTTCTTGCTGAAGATTTAGTCAGTGGTTTACCTGCATCATCCATTCTGAATCTGGGTGCGCCACCGATACCACCTGATGAGCAGTCGACAATATCTATCCCGCAGGCCGCAAGCTCATTGGCGAAGACAACTGAATCATCCATTGACCAGCCTTTATCCACTCCATCAATGGCTGAGATTCTAAAGAACAAGGGGACCGATTCTCCAACGGCTTTGCGTACTGCACGGCATACCTGCAGTGGAAAGCGCATACGATTATCTATGCTGCCACCGTATTCATCAGTTCTGAAGTTTGCCAGCGGTGAGAGAAAAGAATGCAACAAATAGCCGTGCGCTCCGTGTAGTTCGATAACTTCGAAACCCGCTTCAATGGATCGCTTTGCTGCCTGTACAAAGGTATCGGTCAGTTCAGTGAGATCATCTTTGGATAGTTCGCGTGGTGTTGGGAAGTTGTCTGCAACGGCTGTAGCACTCGGGCCAACGACTGGCCATGCCAGAGGGTCGTCCGATGGGAGAGGTTTACCACCGCCCGCAAACGGTGACGAGGTTGATGCCTTGCGTCCTGCATGAGCCAGCTGGATGCCTGCAACACAGCCCATGTCTGCAATGAATTTGGTTATCGGCTTTAGCGCATTGGCGTGCTCATCAGACCATATGCCAAGACACTGCGGTGTAATGCGACCGATGGCTTCAACTGCTGTTGCCTCTGCGAAAACTAATCCGGCTTTGCCGCGCGCAAAAGTGCTTAAGTGTGCAAAGTGCCATGGTTGAGCCATTCCGTCTATGGCGGAGTACATGCATAGCGGTGAAACAACAATCCTGTTGGCAAGCGTGACACCTCTGATCTTCAGAGGGCTAAGTAATTTGGACATTGAATACTCCCCGATGCGCTTTAGTTATGCGAATGTGTAGCCGATCGTCCCACAGCCGTCGAACTCAATTTCGACGGTGCCTGCGATCGGAGCGATAACACCAAGGCAGGTGCCTGTTGAAACCCAGTCACCAGCTTTGAGACCGGACTTAAGGTTTCCAGGTGCAGACCTTAGGGCATTGTGCAACCACAACAGAGATTTAAGCGGATGACCGAGCACGGCGGCGCCAGTGCCGCTGTTAGTCTCAGTGCCGTTGGTCACTGCGGTTACCTGCACAGTGCCGAGATCAATCGAGCGCCAGTTGTCGATAGCGGGTGCCGGCATAAACGCGACATTAGCACCGAAGTCAGCTACCGCTGAGTTAAGGCCTGGCAGGCCCGAGCCCACGGTTCGTCGACCGACTATCTCAACGGCGATATGGCAGCTCCTGATCAAATCGGGCAGTTCGTCAGTCGACAGATCCCTGTCTGTCGGGAAGTCGCTGCCACAGACAAATGCGAATTCGGCTTCACCGCCAAGTACCCCGGCCTGCAGGGTCAATGTGGTTCCGGGTTGCAATTTTTCTCGCTCAAACATTGGGCCGTAGAACGGTCCATTGCAATCGAAGAGTTTCTGTGCAGCCTCACTGGTAGCGCCAACTTTGTAGCCAATTTGCTTTGACGGATAGGTCTCTGTTGCCAGTGACTGCAGCTGGTAGGCATTCTCAAGTGACGATATCGCATCGAATGGTGCGGCGTCAGTTTGGGTGTTGTTGCCTCGTGCATCAGCCAGTAGTCTGGCAAGTTCTGCATGATCTGACATGGGCTCTCCGAGTTTAATTGATTGAGTTTCTAGAGCCCGCGGATAAACGAACGCTACTGCGACGGCGTCGCATGATTCTACCTGCTATCGTAGGTGCTCACTGGTTGCTGAGCAAGTCGAATTCGGGTCTTCAGAGCACAGGTGTCGTGTTGAAAAATGTCTGTGAAACCAGACGCAAGTGCCCGGAACCGGTATAATTGAAGCTGACAGGAAAAATACAGTGGTGATGTCTGTGGCAGAAGATTGGGGCTACCAAACCGACTTTGAAGTAATTGATGCGTTGCTCGACGTAGATGGAAAATTTATAGTCGATGCCGGCTGTGGTGATGGTGAGCTATGTCGGCATCTTGCGGGTCGTGGAGCGCGTGTGCTCGGTATAGAACCAAATCCCGAACAGGCTGAGGCGAACGCCAGCGCCGCTGTAGTCGCCAATGTTGGCTTTAAGCAAGCAGGGGCGGCGGCTGTACCCGTTGAACCGAATTCGGTCGACGGTGTTGTGTTTAAAAATTCGCTGCATCATATGCATGCACCTGACTTTGAAAAAATTTTTACTGAGGTAGCCAGAATATTAAAAACCAGCGGCTTCCTCTGTGTGATTGAGCCGATAGCAAATGGCACATATCAATACGTGATGGAACCGTTCCATAATGAAACCGGTGTACGTCTGGCGGCCTACAATGCTTTGTTAAATCATGCCAGTCCGTTGTTTGCTTCCATGCGGGAGGTCTATTACGACGTTGACGCTACCTACGATTCGTTTGATAGCTATGCCGTAAGATATGAAGGGATGACGTTTAACAACTATACCGGCGCTATCCGCCAGCCCGAAGTAGAGCGACGATTCACAGAGTGTGAAAACAGCCATGGCAGTTATACGCTTACGCAGCCGTTACGCGTAAATTACTACACACAGCTCAAGCACTAGTGGCCACCAGACTGCGGCAACACACATTTGTGACAGAGGAATAAAGTTGGAAATTGTACTAACCGGTGACATTGGTGGCACCAATGCCCGCTTTGCATTGTTCTGTGATGGGCAATATATAGAATCGAGTTTGGGTAAGCTTCCCGTTGTGGATCACCCCGATCTGGCAGACACCATAGCCTTGTATCTTGCACAAGCCGGAGACAATGCTGAATCGGTAACCAAGATAGCTTTATCTGTTGCCAGCACCGCCGAGTACACTGATTTTATGGAGCTGACTAACAATAAAGTCAGCTTTAAAGTGTCTGATCTTGTCGCGCGCTTCGGGTTGCAGCAGGCGCGGGTTGTTAATGATTTTACCGCGGCCGCCCTGGGTGTTGTAAATCTTCCTGATAAGAATTTACAGGTGATTCATCAGGGAGTACCCGATAGTGATGGTCCTATCGCGGTACTGGGTGCCGGCACCGGTTTGGGTGTCTCCGGTCTGGTTTATAGTGGCTCACACTGGATACCTCTACAGGGGCAGGGCGGACACGTCACCATAGTGTCTCAAACAGAGCGTGAGCTTGCTATACGCAATGTGCTGGCCGAGAAGTTTGGTCATGTTTCGGCAGAACGTTATTTATCGGGGCCGGGTACTGTTGGTGTGTATCAGGCGGTTTGTAAGCTTGACGGTGTAGTTGCAAAGTACACCGAAGCCGGTGACATAAGTGCTGCAGCAATTGATAATAGTTGTGCTGTGTGCAGTGAAGTGATGGAACTATTTTGTAAAAACCTTGGAGTGGTGGCTGGAGACCTTGCTGTAACACTTGGCTCCAGCGGGGGTATTTATATTGCCGGCGGGATTGTGCCGCATCTCGGTGACTACTTCACTAATTCTGATTTTTTACACTGGCTGCACTACAAAGGCAGGTTTAGTGAGTTTGTAAAAGAAATGCCGGTCTGGTTAGTTACCGGCGGCGAGCCGGCACTCTTTGGCGCGTATCAAAGCCTGAAGCCGAGCTATGATAATTACGGTTATACCGTTCACGCTTGCTAGTGTGGTGTAGACTGCATACAGAACCGGAGGTGATCTGAAATGGCTTTTGTGCAATGTAGTGTTAATGGCAATTCCGTTGAAATAGAAGTTGAAGATCGCACCTTACTGGTTGATGCATTGCGAGATACGCTGCATCTGACCGGGACTCATGTCGGATGTGACACCAGTCAGTGTGGTTGTTGTACGATTCGGCTTAATGGCGATGCAGTTAAGTCCTGTACGATGCTGGCGGTGCAGGCGCAGGGTGCTGAAATTACAACCATTGAAGGCATAGCGGATGGTGATCAACTACATCCGGTGCAAACAGCATTCTCGGAGTGTCATGGTTTGCAGTGTGGTTATTGCACTCCCGGAATGGTGATCGCGACAATCGATTTACTTAAACGCCACCCTCACCCGACCGATGAACAAATACGTGACGGGTTGTCAGGCAATCTTTGTCGTTGTACCGGGTATCTGAATATTGAGTCTGCGGTACGAGCAGCAGAGGTGGCAATGACAGGCGGTGCATCGGTTAAATCATCGAGAGTTGAGTAACTCACGCCAAAGTTTATTTTGTGAAATATACCGTAGAATATGCGAGGTGAGTAAGCAATGAATCTGATGCGTCACGAAGACCAGCGACTCATTACCGGTACTGGCAAGTTCACAGCAGACTGGAACCTTGAAGGCCAGCTGTATGCGGTGATGGTACGTTCCGATCGTGCACATGCAAATATTTTGTCTGTTAATACAGATGCGGCAAAAGAGATGGCCGGCGTGGTGGCTGTGTACACTGCAGCAGATGTCACCGCAAGCGGATTCTCTCCACTGCCATCGGGCCCTGATATTAAAGGTGTAGATGGCAGTGTCATTGCCAAAAACCCGTTGCCGTTACTGGCAATTGATCGTGTACGTTTTGTTGGTCAGGCGGTGGCGATGGTTGTTGCAATAAGCGATGCTATTGCGCAAGACGCCGCCGAGCTTGTTGCTGTGACCTACGAGGATCTTGCACCGGTAATGAATACAGACGGTGCTGCTGCAAGCAACTCCGGTGCAAGCAATCCTGTTGCAAATAACGATTTACAATTGCATGTAAACGCTGCCGGTAACGTCTCCCTGGTATTTGAATCTGGGGATCAGGCTGCTGTATCAGAGGCCTTTGCTAATGCAGACCGCATAACAACCCAGAGTATCACCAGCCAGCGTCTCTCCGGTGCGCCGCTGGAGTTGCGTGCTGTGTTGGCAAACTATGATACCGCCAGTAGCAAAACCACTGTCTACACACCCACACAGGGTTTGTTGGGAATGCGCGCCTCCCTGGCTGCTGTGACCGGTTTGGAAACCTCTGACTTTGAAATAGTCACACAGGATGTTGGAGGTTCTTTTGGCTTGCGCGGTGGTCCGGGTGTTGAGCACGGATTAGTAGTTTTGGCATCGCGTCAACTTGAACGACCGGTAAAGTGGGTAGCAAAACGTTCAGA
Source organism: uncultured Granulosicoccaceae bacterium (assembly GCA_964409445.1). Classification (GTDB taxonomy): domain Bacteria; phylum Pseudomonadota; class Gammaproteobacteria; order Granulosicoccales; family Granulosicoccaceae. The sequence goes on along the minus strand of CAYPDN010000030.1, from coordinate 6,251 downwards.
ACTGTTTATAGGTGAGTTGCACGGCCGTGCCTTGACGCTAAATGGATCAATTGCGCTGGATCGCGACGATAACATTATTGCACTAAGGTTTGACGACACCATCGACCTTGGCGCTTACAACTGCTACTTCGGTGGTTTTATTGGTACCAACAATCTTTCAGTGACAATGGGTGGTGCTTATCGAATACCATCGTTGTATATGCAGTCGACGCTTTTGTATACCAACAAGGTTCCCGTCTCTGCTTATCGTGGTGCCGGGCGACCTGACATCGCTTTCGCTATTGAGCGTTTGATCGATCAAACCGCTGCTGAGCACAATCTTGATCCGATCGAATTCAGACGTAAAAATTTTATTTCGAAAGAAATGTTTCCCTACATGACAGCCAATGGCACCGAGTATGACTGTGGTGACTTTGCAGCTGTTATGAATAAGGCACTCACTCTGGCGGATTATCAAGGCTTTGATTCACGCAACGATACAGCAAAGCAAAGCGGTTTGTTACGCGGAATAGGGCTTGGTTATTACGTTGAAAAATCTGGTGCCGGCAGTGCGCCGAAAGATCAGGTTGCCTGCCAATTTAACAACGACGGCAGTATTGCGTTGTTTGCGGTTACCGGCCCTTCGGGTCAGGGACATGAAACAACTTTTGCACAAATTGTCGGTGACGGGCTTGGTATTGGAACTCATAACATTACTTATCAGGCGGGTGTTGCCGATCAACAACTGATAGGCAATGGCACCGGTGGCTCACGGTCCTTGTATGGTACCGGGTCGGCTTTTAAGCAACTGGTTAAATCGGTGATCGAAAAAGCTACACCCTATGCATCACGAGAGCTTGGAGTTGCTGAAGATAAACTGGCTTTTGAAGAAGGGCAGTTCGTCGGGCGCGATGGGGTACCTGGAATTCAACTGACGGCTCTGGTTAAAAAATACGCAGGTGCTGCAGAGCATCCGTTTAACACATCGGCCGAAACCAGTACCGGTGCCAATTTTCCGAACGGTTGTCACATAGCTGAGTGTGAGCTTGATCCACAGACAGGTGTGGTGCGCATTGTGTCTTATGCAGCTGTTGATGACCTGGGCAATGTTATCAACCCTGAGCTTGTTCGTGGTCAGGTACATGGCGGGGTTGTACAGGGCGCAGGTCAGGCATTCACTGAAGCTGTGGTATACGATGATAATGGCCAGTTGTTGTCTGGTAGCTTTATGGACTACGCCATGCCGCGCGCCGGCATTGTTGAGAAAATGGTCACCGATACCTATGCGGTACCTACAGATCTTAATGAACTGGGCTCAAAAGGCGTTGGTGAATCCGGCTGTTCCGGATCGTTGCCAGCTTTGAGTAATGCGATGGCGCATATTCTGCGTCAGGCGGGTTGCGGGCCCATGGAAATGCCGTACACCCCACAC
>CAYPDN010000030.1:0-4740 GCA_964409445.1 uncultured Granulosicoccaceae bacterium | reverse complement strand
ATGCAGGCGGAACAGATGGAGCGTGATGCCGAGCGATTTTATCGTGCAGCTGCCGCTCGCACTTCCGATACTGACACACGCAAATTGCTTGGTGATCTGGCGGCAGCTGAGGCTGACCATCAGGATGCAGCCTCAACCCTTGAAAAAGAACTGGTGCCAGACGGTGTAAAAACTGAAGAAGAGAACACGGAAAAAAAGCGCTTTCTGCTGACCTACGTACAACCGGGTCTTGCCGGATTGATGGATGGTTCAATCTCCACGCTTGCTCCGATCTTTGCTACGGCTTTTGCAACTGGTGACACATGGAAAACATTCTTGGTTGGCTTAGCTGCTTCTGTGGGTGCTGGCATATCGATGGGTTTTACCGAGGCGGCGCATGATGATGGTGTGTTGTCAGGCAGGGGTTCACCGATTAAGCGTGGTTTGTCGTCAGGTATAATGACTACCATCGGCGGGCTTGGCCATACGCTTCCTTATCTCATCCCTGATTTTAAAATTGCCACCAGCGTGGCTATTGCCATTGTGTTTGTCGAATTGTGGGCAATTACCTGGATTCAGAATCGCTATATGGAAACCCCATGGGGCAGAGCAGCGTTTCAGGTAATACTTGGTGGCGCACTGGTATTTGCTGCAGGAATAATAATCGGTCATGGTTGATCGTGAAGCGACAGAACCCCGCTCTGAAGATCCCCGGCCTGAAGAACCCCGGTCACTGGAACAAAGCGATGGTGAGCAAAGCACTGGTGCTGATCAACACATTGTCAGTTTATGGGCTTCGGGCATTCCCGGTCTCGGTGTAATTGCTGAGCACAACTGGTTTGTTATAAATGATTGTGGGGTGCAAACCCGCTGGGAGGTCTGGCAAACCGCGAACGTCATATGTAATGATATTGGCGAGAGCTGGGATCACGTACATCGGGATCTCTTGCCACCTGAACAAGGTATGCGTGATGGCCCGGCCTATAAGCTTGAAGAATGGCGCGGGGAAACTGCACTCTATCTGACTGACCGTATTCGCAGTACACCTGAGCAATACCCCTGGTGCAGTAAGTATCGCTACTGGCCCGGACCAAACAGTAATACTTATGTGCAGTGGGTACTACTGGGCAAGCATAAGCTTGGCAGAAAAGCGCTGGGTAAACACTATTGCAGGTTTGAGCGTTTTGCCTAAAGTTCAGCAGCTAAGAACTTAGGCAACTTTGTACAGCAGCTAGCTTTGACGCCTGCAACAAATGTTGCAAGCGCCACAAGCTATACGTCAGTGGTTCCCCTTTTAGCTATTAGTTAGCTATGGGTGAGAGCAACGCCTCGTTCATCACAAGGTTTCTAACACCGTGCGCATGATCTTCTTCAAAAACATTATTCTCAAACCAGGCCGCAACGGTTTTTATGTTGAGTTTGGCAACACCGGGTCTGACGCTCCAGCTCACCTGTAGCGGAGAACCTGCTTCATTGTATCCAGGTCCTGTGGTGGAACCTGCATATTGAATGGGCGTTCCGGTATTGTTTGGAATGTTTAGCGCCTGCTGTTTACCATCGACTTCGCCTATCTGTGTGAGCTCTGTGAAATCAAGTGCTGAGTCATCATTCACCAATACAAATACTTGTGTTTCAACGCGCAGTTGCGGGTTGGCGATGGATTCACTCAGGCAGGCACCAAGTGTTGGTCCGGGTGTAACTTGTGCTGTTGAATGTACGTAGTGCACTTCTATAGTGCCACCTGGTTCAAGTGCCGCATGCTTGCCCGCACCAACGTCCAGTCCGTCATCAGCTAGCTCAGCGTCTGACAGTTCTCCGGAGTAGACGAAGCCGGTACCGAAGCCTTTGCCGTCGCCGTTACCTCGGTACTTTGAAAAGTCGCCACCTTTGTGTTCAGCGCCGTCGTGCATGTGGATATTGCACAAATTCATTTCGGTGTAAGCCGGGGCTGTCTCGAAAACACGCTGATTGCTGCCTGCCGCGACACCAATATCTCTTGGAGACTGAGGGCCGAATCCGGCTCCGTCAGTGCTTTTGGCGAGGGCTTCTCGTTGAGCTGTGACAACATCGTCTGATACATTTTCGCCTGAAGCGGCAATAGCAATAGTGCCGGTAATGGTGAGGACGGTGGCGAGTGCTATTTTCTGATTGCGGTTCATTGGTGTTCGGTTCCGGGTTGTTAGTCAGGGTGGTCTTACAGGGGGAATTTCTTCCTTATACTCCCCCAGTCTACGAAAAATGGTGTAGACAACATGTGAATTTTGAATTAATAATTTTTAAAGTTTGGCGGGTGTCGCGCTGTAGGCTTATCTGCAAACGATTGCCATACATGTGCGCTGCAAAGATCCGGTTGCGTCATCACTTCACAGCATCCATCTGCTGGCAGGGGCATCTGTGCTTAAGTGTGGGACGGTCTTAATTAGGCAGCCACGTTGTGCCGACAACGTGGGTATATCTTCAGGGCGCAAGACAATTTGAACTGCTGTGCGGGTTCCACATCGCGCCGAAAGTCGTTGTAATTGAACTACAGAGTTTTGACTTCCGGTCCGTCCGGAGTATCTATAACTTCGTAGCCCAGTGCTGCCAAATCATCACGAGCTTTATCAGCTGCAGCCCAGTCTTTGTTTGCGCGCGCCTGGGTGCGTGCCTGTACCAGTGTCATAATCTCTTCCGGAACATCTGCTTTGGCTGCCGGCTGCCATTCAGACAAGCGTAGCCCGAGCACAGTATCGAACAGGTTTACTGTGGCTTTTTTATCTGCATTGTCTATGTCTGTCGCTTTGATCAGTTCCCAGATTAGTGCGATTGCCTGTGAGGTGTTCAGGTCGTCGTCTACGCATGCCTTGAACTTGTCACTGTATTGCGTATTGCATGTTCCACCGTCAGGCCACTGGAAATAGGTTTCCCGCATTCTGTTAAGTGCAGTCGCGGCACTTTCCAGAGTCTCCCAGCTGAAATTGATATCGCTTCTGTAGTGTGCGAGCAGGCACAGGAATCGGTAGGCGATAGGGTCCTGGCCTTTGTCTGTCAGTGTTTGCATACGCAAAAATTCACCACTGGATTTCGACATCTTGCTTTTATCTGTCTGCAGGAAGTAACCGTGCATCCAGTAGTTGGAAAGCCGGGTGCCATAGCAGGCCATCGACTGTGCTATTTCGTTGCTGTGATGAATTGGAATGTGGTCTTTACCGCCACAGTGAATATCGAATAGCGGGCCAAGGTATTTAGTGGCCATAGCGGAACACTCAATGTGCCAGCCGGGAAATCCTTTACCCCACGGGCTTTCCCATTCCATCTGTCGTGTTTCATTGGCCGGGCTGAATTTCCACAGGGCAAAATCAGTCGAGTTGCGCTTCTCTCCTTTATCCACTCTTGCGCCTTCCTGCAGACCTTCAATATTCAGACGTGCCAGATAACCGTATTCGGGATCGCGGCTGGTATCAAAGTAGACGCCATCACTGGTGATGTAGGTCATCTCTTTGGCTTCAATCTGTTGGATAGCGGCAATCTGTTCTGCGATATGGTCGGTTGCTTTGCAAACAACGGTAGGCGTTTTTATGTTGAGCAGCTTGAGATCATCAAAAAATGCCTCAGTATAAATGTCTGCAATTTCCCAGGCAGTTTTACCGGTGCGGGCAGCACCTTTTTCCATTTTGTCTTCACCGTCATCTGCGTCTGACACCAGATGGCCGACATCGGTGATGTTGACGACATGGTCAACTTTATAATTGTTTAGTTCCAGCACGCGGCGCAGTACGTCTTCAAAGATATAGGTACGCAGGTTGCCGATGTGGGCATAGTTATATACGGTCGGACCGCAACAATAGAGGCCAACAGTACCGTCGTCTTTTATGGGAGTGAACTCTCGCTGCTCGCGAGCGTAGGTGTCGTACAGGCTTAGCGTCATAGTGGGGTGTTATTCTTCAAAAACGACTGTAATTCGGCGGTTCATTTTACCCTTCTTTTCCACCTTTTGTATTCGAACCTGACCAATCTCACCAGTAGAGGCGACATGCGTGCCACCGCAGGGCTGCAGGTCCGTGTTTTTGAATTCCACCAGTCTGACCTTGCCGGTGCCTCTGGGTGGCGGTGCAGACAATGTGCGAACCAGCTCGGGGTTGGCATCGAGTTCTGCATCTGTAATCCAGCGAGTGCTCATTGCATGGTTGCCGCTGATCAGCTCGTTGAGCTTTTTGTTGGTGGCTTCCTTGTCTATGTTTTCAGGCAGGTCGAAGTCCAGCCTGCCTCGGCCGTCCTGAATAGAGCCGCCGGTAACCGGTGCTGGTACTGTCGCGCACAACATGTGCAGGCAACTGTGCATGCGCATTAAGCGATAGCGTCTGTCCCAGTCGATATTCAAGGTAATTTTGTCTCCCACTGCAATGCCTGCCAGATCTTCAGTGCAGTGAATGTGCGCGCCGGACTCGCGATCTTTCACTGTGTTGCTGATGATGATTTCTGATCCTGATTCAGTTACCGCGATGCCGGTGTCTCCCGGCTGGCCACCACCGGTGGCATAGAACACGGTTTGATCGCAGCTGAAGCCTGTTTCATGGAGGCTGGTAATTTCCGCATCGCAGGTTTTCAGGTAACCGTCTTCTCGAAACAGTTCGGTTGTCATCTCTGGCTCCAAAGCGTTGTGTCAGCAGCTCAGATACTACACGGCTGCTGCAGCAATTTCGGTTAGAATTCGCCTATGAAAGTTTCGACCTTAGTATTTGACCTGGACGGCACAATCAGCGACCCGAGCAGTGGCATTAT
>CAYPDN010000029.1:0-20710 GCA_964409445.1 uncultured Granulosicoccaceae bacterium | reverse complement strand
TTATAGATAGCATCGTGAGAGAACTGCCAAAGCACATTGCCATTATTATGGATGGCAACGGCCGCTGGGCAGAGCAGCGTGGCAAGCCTCGCAGTGCAGGTCACCAGTCGGGAGTAGTTGCCACCCGCAAAATTGTTGAGCATTGCGCGCGACTGCGAATAGACGCACTTACCGTCTATGCCTTTAGTAGTGAAAACTGGCAGCGTCCCGAGACTGAAGTGAGTTTTCTAATGGAGCTTTTTGTAAAAGCGATCCGTAGTGAGCTTAACAAGCTGCACGAAAATAATATCCGCGTACAATTTATAGGGGAATTATCGAAGTTTTCTAATAGCCTGCTGGATGAGATTTATGCAGCACAGGAGAAAACTGCAACGAATACCGGCATGCACCTGAACGTAGCGGTTAACTATGGTGGTCGCGGTGAGTTAGTGAATGCGGTGACCGACATCGCTCGTAAAGTGCAAACTGGTGAGCTCGACGTCAATGCAATTACTGAACAAACTATCGCCCGGCATACCTGGCTCTCTGATTGTCCCGAGCCGGATCTTTTTGTTCGGACAGGCGGTGAGCAGCGACTGAGCAACTATTTGTTATGGCATCTGGCCTATACCGAGCTCGCTTTCACTAACACACTCTGGCCTGATTTTGATGGAGCAGAGCTCGATAAAATTATCGATAACTACACTGGCAGGCAGCGGCGTTTTGGTCAGACCGGTGATCAGGTACAAGCCAGCCAATGACTTTGCTCTATGGAGTTACAGACCGAATGCGGGCCAGGCCAAAAGAGTGTTGAAGCAACGCATTATCACAGCGGTAATACTTGCAGCGGTGGCGTTGTGGGCATTGCTTGGCTGGAATGACTTTTTCTTTGCGCTGTTTTTACTTGCACTTACCTGTGGTTGTGGCTGGGAGTGGAGTAATCTTGCGGCGGTCGCGCCACGTAACTTGCGAATTGCCTATACAGCTATCGTTACCATCACAACGGCGATCTGTTTATTAATGGCGAATAGCGCCATGTTGGCTCCACTGGTATTAACCGGTGTAATTCTATGGATAGCTATTGTCGGTGATTTGGTTACTCGTCCGGTGTTGTCTGCTGAACTTCAGGCCGATGGCACAATACAAATTCGCTGGCCACTATTGGCAATTGCATCTTTTCTGTTGCTGTTGTCGGTTTGTTGTATTTACTATCTTAGACAGGTGCATGGGCCTGGCATTGTTATTTTTACCATCGCACTGGTGGCTGCAGCAGACACTGGTGCGTACTTCAGCGGCAAAAAATTTGGTAAGAGAAAACTTGCCGAACAGATCAGTGGTGGTAAAACAATTGAGGGAGCCGCGGGCGGTATGTTACTGGCTTTGATTTTGGCGGTAATCGCCTGCAGATACCTTGCTGGTGAAAATATAAGTGCGTGGTCTATTTTTATCATGAGTGTGTTTGCGGCTTTAATATCTATTGCCGGTGATCTTTATATCAGTCGTGCCAAACGCACCAGAGATGTGAAAGACAGTGGTACCTTGTTACCCGGTCATGGTGGTGTGCTTGATCGCTTTGATGGATTGCTCGCCGCAATACCTTTTATCACCTTTGCTGCATTGTGGATGTAAGCAATGTCATCTAAAGAGACAGTGGCGGTATTTGGTTCTACTGGCTCTATCGGTACAAGTACGCTTGATGTTCTTGAGCGCAATCACACGCGCTATCAGGTGTCGTCTTTAACGGCCAATACCAATGTTGAAGCAATATTTCAGCAGTGCTTAAAATTTAAGCCCGCAACTGCTGCGATGGCGGAACCTGCCGCCGGAGAAGAGTTGTCTCGCAGACTGGCAGCAGCTAACAGCGAAACAGTAGTACTGAACTCCCCGGATGCTTTGTTACAGATAGCATCAGATCCCGGTACGCAAACCGTCATGGCTTCAATTGTTGGCTTTGCCGGCTTGCGCCCGACGATTGCTGCGGCCAGGAGCGGTAAAAGAATATTGCTTGCGAATAAAGAGTCTTTGGTTGTTGCCGGTGAGTTACTTAACCAGGCGGTCAGAGACGGTGGTGCTACCATCATTCCGGTCGACAGCGAACACAATGCAATCTTTCAGTGCTTGCCGGAGGGCAATCGCTGTGATCCGGAAAAAGGTCTGCATAACGGTGTTTCATCGCTGGTACTAACAGCTTCCGGGGGGCCTTTTCGTGAGCTCACTAAAGAACAGATGCAATCGGTCACGATCGATCAGGCATTGAGTCACCCTAACTGGGATATGGGACCGAAGGTATCCATCGACTCTGCCACATTGATGAACAAGGGGCTCGAGGTTATCGAGGCAAGTTACTTGTTTGGTCTTGATGAAAGTCTAATCGAAGTTGTCGTGCATCCTGAAAGCGCCGTGCATTCAATGGTTCGATATATCGACGGCTCTGTGCTCGCGCAACTGGGGCAACCGGATATGCGAACCCCAATCGCGAATGCGCTTGCGTGGCCTGCGCGGATTGATGCTGGCGTAGAGCCGCTGGATTTTGTTCGCCTCGGAAGCATGCACTTTGAAGCGCCGGATATGGACCGATTTCCGTGCCTGAGGCTGGCGCGTGAAGCGCTGCGGCAGGGTAATAGCGCCACTGGCGTGTTAAATGCTGCAAACGAGGTGGCAGTATCGCAGTTTGTTGACGGCATAATCAGTTTTGTCGATATCTCACGAGTAAACTCCCATGCTTTGCAAAACTTCACGCAAATAGTCCCTCAGAGTGTCGACGATCTCTTCCTTATGGACCGCTCGGTTCGTCAGTTTGCGCTAGAATATATAGATCGAGCAGTGTCATCGCCGGTTACTTGAAGCGGTATCAATTTCAGAGTCACTGATTCAAGTCATGTAACGGGTTACGCAACAGGTACAGGTATCTTTGATGCAGAGTTTCCTACTTAGTGTTGTCGCTTTTATTATCGCCATTGGTGTCCTGGTGACAATCCATGAATATGGTCACTATTGGGTGGCGAAAAAAATGGGTGTCAAAGTACTGCGTTTTTCTATTGGTTTTGGCAAACCATTGTGGAAAAAAGTCGCAGGGCCAGACAAAACCGAATACGTATTGGCGGCTATACCATTGGGTGGATACGTCAAGATGCTCGATGAACGTGAAGGTGATGTAGCAGCATCGGAGCTCGATCGTGCCTTTAATCGCAAAAGCGTCTGGGCCAGAATTGCCATTGTTATTGCCGGGCCATTAGCCAATCTGATTCTTGCCGTACTGGTGTACTGGCTTATATTCATCGTCGGCATTACCGGTATTGCCCCAATCGTTGGCGACCCAATTAAAGACTCTCCTGCAGCGATGGCTGGCTTTCAGTCAGAAGATAGAATTGTTGAAGTCAATGGCAAGGCAACACCTACCTGGAATACGGTTTATGTAGGCTTGCTGGATGGCATCGTCAGTGGCGGTGGTGAAGTTGATATCACTGTAGATACTGCTGGTGGTACGCAGGCATCACGCAAGCTGGTGCTGGCTAAAGAGTTGTTAAATCAAGAGGGAGATGTTGTCGGCTCTATCGGGCTGAATCGATGGTGGCCCGATGTTGATCCGGTTATCGGCGGTTTGGTGCCAGGAGGGGCAGCAGAGGGCGCAGGCTTACAGGTCGGTGATACCGTAGTTTCAAGTGATGGTGTATCAGTGGGCTCATGGCGGGAGCTTGTCGATATTATACGTGCCAGTGCAGATAAAACTCTTAATCTGGTAGTGCTGCGGGATAATTCCGAAATAGACCTGCAGTTGACTCCGGCCCTGCGCGAAACCCCGGAGGGCGACATAGGTTTCATCGGTGCTCGTGAAACACAATCCCAGGCAGTTATAGATGAAAAGCTGCGCACTGTTGAGCGTTATACACCACTGACGGCATTGGGCATGGGCTTCAGTCGCACCATGGAAATGATTTCAGTCAGTGTCAAGATGATTGGCAAATTGCTCACCGGTCAGGCGTCACTGAAAAATACAGTCAGTGGTCCGATCTCTATTGCACAGTTTGCGGGGCAGTCGGTCAGTGTTGGTATTGACCACTACCTGAGTTTTATCGCGCTGGTATCAATCAGTTTGGGCATTTTTAACTTGTTTCCGGTGCCGATGCTGGATGGCGGGCATCTTCTTTATTATGCGATCGAAGTGGTGACAGGCAAGCCCGTGTCTGATCGTATTCAGATTTTTGGTCAGCAGATCGGTATTGCGCTGCTGGGTACCTTAATGATTTTTGTTTTTTATCAGGATATTCTGAGGCTCGTCGGAGGCTAGTTCGAATGCGGTTTCGACGTTCGATCTTTGCGCTTCAACACACCCCGGCACTGCAAGAAACCCCGCACTTCAAAAATCAAGTTGTTGAGTCTGCAGGCGGACATGGCTCAGCCTGCATTCGAGCTGAATTCAGCCTGAATGTGTGCCACACCAGCATTTAGATTCGGTAATTCATTTGTCCGGAGGCAGTTGGTATTCTGTCGCGAATTCACCGCATGATTCCCTCAATGTCCTCAGGTACTTTCCGCCGAATCGGGTGTCGTGTGCTGGTGCTGGCTGCATTCAGCACTGTCGGCGCACTCTCGGTCCACAGCTCCCTTCATGCGCAGCTAATCTCTCAGGGGAATAGCGTAGAGTTTGTGGTGACTGACATAGTTGTTCGTGGTAACGAGCAAATAGAGACTGGTGATGTCTTAAAAAATCTGCCAATCAGGGCAGGTGAGACATTCAGGCAGGAAACCGATGGCGCTCGTTTAATTCGGGCACTCTACGATACCGAGCTGTACGACGACATTTCTCTATCACAAGACCAGTCGCGTCTTATCGTCACTGTTGACGAGCGCCCGACTATTGCAGCGATTGAAATATCAGGCAATGACGATCTTCCGTCTGATCAGCTCAATGAGACACTGGACGATATCGGGCTTGCCACCGGACGCATCTTCCGACGATCGGTGCTGGATAACCTGGAAACCGAATTGCGTCAGGTCTATTTCAGTCGCGGACAGTATGGCACCAGTGTCGACTCCTCGGTTGAGGATCTTGAACGTAACCGGGTTAGCGTCAAGATCGACATAGAAGAAAGCGTAGTTGCAAGAATCAGTCATATGAATATTGTCGGTAACAAGGACTTTACCGAGAAAAAACTGTTGAAGTTACTCGATTCCGGTGTCAAGGGTATCAACCCGCTTAGTTCACGCAATAAATACTCAAGAGCAAAGCTGACAGCAGATACTGAAAAGCTTCGTGCATGGTATTTTGACAGAGGCTATTTGCGATTTGATATTAAATCAACACAAGTGACTATCTCACCCGACAAGCGCGATATCAACGTCACAATTAATATTGATGAAGGCGAGCGTTACGAGGTTGGTGAAATTAGTTTTACAGGCATGGCCCCGGGTATAGAGGAAGAGACCTTAAGCCCGCTCGTAGCATTGAGTCCCGGTGACATTTACTCACGTAAGTTAATGACTGAGAGTTCCAGTGCGATAAGTGATCGTCTCGGAGAAGACGGCTACGCATTTGCGAATGTTGATGTTGTGCCAGACCTTGACGATGTCAACAATACAGTTGGTCTTAAGTATTCAATTACACCGGGTAAGCGTGTCTATGTACGTCGGATAATCTTCAATGGGCAGGATGGCACTCAGGATGAAGTGTTACGGCGCGAGATGAGACAAATGGAAGGAAGTCGTTTTTCTCCCGCGGCATTAAGTCGGTCGCAGACTCGTCTGCAGCGACTGCCCTATATTGACAGGGTCTCTATAACCACCCCGCGGGTCCCCGGAAGTGATGATCTTGTCGATATTGCGGTTAATGTGCTTGAAGGTGCGTCGGGTTCTTTTGGTGCTGGTGCCGGTTTTGGATCAGACGGATTTATATTTAACGTCAACTTTTCACAGGAAAACCTGTTTGGCAGTGGTGAGCGATTGGCAGTTACTTTCGACAACAGCACAAGCCAGGATAACTTTTCTGTTTCCTATACTGATCCTTATTTTACCAATGATGGTATCAGCAGGAATATCAGAGCATTTGTCAGAAACACAGACAGCGGCGAGTTGGATTCTACTGCAAACTTTATCATTGATAGCTGGGGTGGGAACGTTCGCTATGGCGTACCGTTAAGTGAATTTTCAACCTTTAGCTTCGGTGCAGGTTATGAGCGTGTCAGCGCAATCTCGACTGAAGGTTCATCCGAGGAAGTTATCAACTTTTTAAATGACTTTGGCGATGAATACGACTTGTTTGACGTGTCAGTTGGCTATGCTCATGACACACGTGACCGCACGGTGTTTGCAACCAGTGGTGCTCGTAATTCATTTAGTTTCGAAGCGACCACACCCAACAGTGATCTCGCCTACATTAAACTTGGCTATAACCTGGAGTATTTCCGGCCGGTCACGGATGCGTTAACGCTGGCATTCAGTACCAGGATCAACTACGGGGAAGGTGAAGACGGGCTGGAGACACTACCGTTTTTTCGTCGATTCTTTGCCGGTGGTATTCAATCCGTGCGCGGCTACCGTCGAAATACATTGGGGCCAAAAGACTCAGAGGAAAACGCAAGGGGTGGTGATTTCCGAACGACTGGTTCCTTAGAGCTCATATTTCCTCCACCGCTCTTAGAGTCCAGTGGAGCGACACGGCTGAGCCTGTTCGCTGATTTTGGCAATGTTTTCGATGATGTGACGGACTTCGAAGTTGAAGAATTGAGAGGTTCCTATGGCTTGTCTTTTGTCTGGCTGGCGCCAATTGGCCCGTTAACTTTTAGTTATGCCGAGACTTTTAACGACGAAGACGATGATATTACTCAGAATTTTCAATTTACGATCGGTTCTATTTTTTAGGTTATACCTGCAGTGTTCGAAACTCGCTGAGACTCGGTACATGCCGTGCTGTTAAAGGTGCATTCCGGATCATTCGTTCGATTAGCGCTACTGGTAGAAATTTGGAGTGGTCAGTCTTTCGCATAGCTGGCTCAAACAGCTTTAGAACTGACGGCAATATGCGATAGAATCCCAGTGTGACCTTTGACTCTACAAATTTGCAGATTAGCCTGATGCGCCTCAGTTTCATCGGCCCCAGTCTCGTCAACCCCATTCTTGTCAGGCCCGGTTGTATCAGCCGTGGAGGCTGCTCGTGACAGCCGGTGCCGCAATAATCCGCTCTGCGATATTGGTAGCGCTGCTGCTTGTCGGAAAGCTTGCGGGTGCGGCAGAGATCAAGCTCGGTTTCGTCGATATTCCTTTTCTTATCGATGAAGCTCCGCAGGCCCAGGCTGCGAGCAGTCGGCTTGAGCGTGAGTTTGCACCGCGCCAGGAAATTATCAAGCAACAGAAGGCAGAGCTTGAAGTCCTGCGCGCCGAACTTGACGGCAGCTCACTCGACAGTGCCGAGCGTGCGATGAAAGAGCGCGAGTACCGAAAGATTGAGCGTCGAATGAAGCGCGATGAGCAAGAGTTTCGTGAAGAACTGAATATACAGAAGAATCAGGAATTCAAAAAAGTTCGCGTGTATGTACTCAATGCGATTGCTACGTTTGCCAAGAGCAATAACTACGACATGATCATCAGTGACGGTGTTTTGTTTGCGAATAAAACAGTAGACGTGACTGATAAGGTATTGTTTGAGTTGCAACAGGCGATTGCCGCTGATCAACGAAGTAACTGATCCGGTCTGGTGTACTGCAAATTCCAAACCCTACAAATGAGTCGATCAATTAAAGTGCTTTCTATTCTTGTCGGAATAAAACAGTTGGTGGATTGCCCGTTATTTATCACCTTTGCAGTACACCAATGACTTCAGTCACTCTAAAATGTAGCGACATAGCAACGGCTATTGGTGCCGAGCTTCTGGGCGATGGTGATACGGTAATCACTTCAATAGCTGCTGTAGATAATGCAAAAGAGGGGAGCATTACTTTTATAACTGGCAGGAAGTACCTTGATGCTTTGCACGCTACACACGCTTCAGCGGTTATATTGCCAAAAGATTTTTCGAGCGAAACTTCAGCTACTCGACTGGTCATGGATAATCCGTACCTGGGTTATGCAAAACTTACACAGTTGTGGGTGGCAAATAGTAGTGCTCAACTTACAGTGCCGGTACACCACTCCGCCAGTGTGTCTGAAGATGCCACGCTTGAGGCCGATGTCACTGTTGGTGCCAACGCTGTCATTGAATCGGGCGCTACGATAGGCCGTGGTTCAGTGATTGGCGCGGGTAGCTATATTGGGCACAGTGTGAGTATTGGTGCTGGAACGGTAGTGCACTCGAACGCTACCATTATGCATAGTTGTACTGTCGGTCGAAACTGCGAAATACATTCATCGGCGGTAATAGGGTCAGACGGGTTTGGCTTTGCCCCCTCTGAGGGAGGATGGGAGAAAATTCACCAGCTCGGCAGCGTAGTTATTGGTGACAGGGTAAACATCGGCGCGGGTACTACGGTTGATCGTGGTGCGCTTGAAGATACGGTCATTAGTGATGGTGCCATACTCGATAACCTCATACAGGTCGCCCACAATGTCACAATTGGCGCTAATACCGCGATAGCTGGTTGTACCGGAATTGCAGGCAGTACCACTATTGGTGCTAATTGCAGAATTGGCGGTGCGGTTTGCATAACTGGCCACATCAGTATTTGCGATGGTGTGACGGTTACCGGTACCTCGTTTGTTAACCGTTCGGTTGATGAGCCGGGTAGCTACTCATCGGGTTTCCCGTTGCAGACATCAAAACAGTGGCGCAAAAATGCGGTACGGCTAAATCGGCTGGATGAACTGAGCAGACAGGTGGTTAAACTGAAATCCTGAGACGGCTGATATGTATCGCCAACTTCTATAAACTGGGACTACCGCAACCTTAAGAAGAGGACGAGTCCTGGAATCGCTTGATATTACCGAGATCGTGAAGTACCTGCCTCACCGCTATCCCTTTCTATTAATAGACAGGGTAACCGGTATTGAGCCAGGGGTTGAATTAAACGCGATTAAAAATATCACGGCAAACGAACCGATTTTTACCGGCCATTTTCCGCAATTTCCTGTCTTTCCCGGTGTACTGATACTCGAAGCGATGGCGCAGTGCTGTGCTGTCTACACTTTTAAGGAGCTTGGTGGTTACCCGAGTGAAGAAACATTGTATCTATTAGTCGGTATCGATAGCGCCCGGTTCAAAAAACAAGTCGTGCCGGGTGATCAGATGAAGCTTAATGTAGCTCATCAGAAAACCCGCAGGGGTATTTCGCGGTTCGATGCCAAAGCGCATGTTGATGATGAATTGTGTTGTAGCGCCGAGATTATCATCGCTAAAAACGAGATTGATCTGTGATACACCCGTCGGCTGCAATTGACCCGCAAGCGCAAATTCATGAGAGCTGTGAGATCGGACCATTTGCAGTGATTGGTCGTGATGTGGTGATGGGTGCCGGTAATACTGTTGGTCCGCATGCGGTGATCACCGGTCCTACAACTATTGCAGAGAACAACCATATTTTTCAGTTTGCATCCATTGGTGCCGACCCTCAGGATCTTAAGTTTGATGGCGTTGATAGCCGTTTGGAAATAGGTAGTGGCAACAGAATAAGAGAGTTTGTCACGGTTAATCGAGGTACAGCGGGTGGTGGCGGATTAACCCGCATTGGCAATGACAACCTATTGATGGCGTATGTTCACATCGCGCATGACTGCCTGGTGGACAACAATACGGTGTTTTCTAATTCTGCGTCACTTGCAGGTCATGTCTCTGTTGGCGACTATGCAATATTAGGTGGCTTTTCACTGGTGCATCAGTTCAGTCGCATCGGTGCACACAGTTTTTCAGGTATGGGTTCGGTGATAAATAAAGACGTACCGCCGTATGTTCTGGTTAGCGGGCACTTTGCAGAATCTAAAGGCATCAATAAGGAAGGTTTAAAGCGCCGTGGATTCAGCACAGATGAGATTCGCGCTATTCAAAAGAGCTATTTAAAACTAATTCGCAAAAAAGGCGTTATTGCGGATGAAGTATTTGCTGAGGTTGAGCAGCTCGCCAGAGAACACCCGGGTGTTAAAAACATGCTTGAATTTGTGCGCAGTGCCACTCGCGGTATGGTGAGCTGATTTACTTTTGATTAGTCTGCGGGTGCTCTGCCCGCTGATGAAGAAAATAGTGCTATGGCTCGCGGCGGTTGCTGGCCGCTTTATCAAGTACCGGAACCTGCGTTGTTCCGTTTGCCAGCGACACAATAAGCTCAGCGGTAAGTTTGCTGGCGCCGTCTTTGCCCAGTTGTTTGTAGACTGATGCCAGCCCCGCCATTTGCTTATCTCGTGCTTCGCTGTCAGTCAACAGTGCTTGAATTTCCGGGGTAAGTTTTTCTGCTGTAACATCGTCCTGCAGCAGCTCAGGCACTACCTCAGTCCCTGCAATGATATTGACCAGGCTTATATATTTCGTCGTTAACATGCGTTTTAAAACGCTGTAGCTGATTGAATTAAGTTTATAAATGACCACCATCGGTATGCCGAGGATCGCAAGCTCCAGCGTTGCGGTGCCGGATGCTACCAGGGCTGCATCGCAGCTACGCAGTGTTTCATAGTCGGTTGGCTTTATTAGTGAGACCCTGAAGCTGTATTCTTCAACGATTTTTGCTATTTCTTCGTGGTTGATCGTGTCTGCCACTGGCAGGAAAAATTCGATAGAGTCGTCAGATTCGGTGAGTGAGTTGCAGGTTTCAAGCATTGGCTGGAGCAACATACTGATTTCACTCTTGCGGCTGCCTGGAAGTAGAGCGATTCGTTTTGACGAGCCTTTTGCTACAGGTGCTTTTTCACTCGCTTTGACCAGTTCTTTATTGTCTAGTAGCGGATTGCCAACGTAGGTGTTCGGGACTTCTGCATCGTCAAAGATCTTCTTTTCAAATGGCAGAATTAAAGCCATGTGATCGACTAGTTTTTTAAGCTCATTAACACGACCGGGGCGCGATGCCCAGACTTTTGGGGCGATAAAGAAAAGCACCGGAATACCTTTTTCACGCGCTATTGCTGCGAGCTTCATATTGAAGTGCGGGTAGTCGACCACCACCAGGATGTCTGGCTCTCGCTCTGTTAGCGCTGTACGCAGAACATTGAGATTGGCGCGCAGTGACGGGTACTTGTGGAGTACCTCCAGCAGGCCCATGACAGCGTTTTTGTCAACGTCTACAAGTATCTCGACACCGTGGCTCGCAAGCTGGCTGCCACCCATACCGAAGCATTCTATTGACGGTACACCAGATGACGCGTCCGCTGCGTTGTGGTGCTGCAGTGCTTCGACGAGTTTAGCGGCGTGAATATCACCCGATGCCTCGCCGGCACTTATCATTACTTTCATTCAGGGGGCTGTTAGGTAAAAGCTGTTGATGAAAGGTTATCACAGCTAACAGCGTGGGATCGGTGCCAGTTTCTGTTATCCGAACACCCACTCGCGCACGAGTGGGTGTTGCCGGCCAGGCTACTGGCATTTGTGACGTCTTCTGCCGCATAGCAGAAGCAACAATCCAAGTGCACCGAATGATCCACCACCGGAACTGGCAGATGCAATGACAGATGCATTGGCAGCTGCTGCTACGGGTGCCGCTACGGTGACAGGTGCTGGTTGAGCGGCCGCGATAATCGGTGGTGGCTCGGGGGCGGCTTTCTCATCGGCGAGCAGACTGGTAGGCCCTGAAAACACGTCAGTGCTGGACTGATCACGGTTGTTGGAGCTGTCAGTATCGAATGTATTCGCACTAAGAGTGGTATCGAAATTAACCATACCCTGGGTGGTTGGCGCTGTAAGTGTGACCGAAACCATCGAGGTTGAACTTCCGGCAAGTACCGGTGACTGACAAACCACGTTTTCACCCTCGCCACTTTGCTGACATGCCCATGATTGAGATGAGAACGACACCAGCTCTGACCCGGATGGTACGGCGGTTTCAAGAAGCATAGTATTCGCACCCATATCGCTGTTATTGGTTACATACATGTCGAGTTGAAGTGTGCCACCGGCAACTGCACTTGTGGACGCTGAACTGGCCAGTGAGTACTCGCTTTGGTATAGCGTGATCATTGAGTTCCTGTCGCCGTCACTGATGAACTCGCGCTGGCCAATTGTTACGCCGGTATTCTGCAGCGCTGATATTGTAGGATTGCCGTCGTTTGAGAAAAAGTGCGCGCCATAGTGCATGATTGATGAGTAGTCGTAGTCGCCAAGTGGTATAGCGTCTGCGAGCACATCGAAGTTATGTGTTTTGTCAGGGTTGATGCTGTTCCAGTTAATCTTGACGAAACTGTCTCGGTCAGGTCGAGTGTGTTCATGAAGCAAGCCCATAGCATGCCCGATCTCATGAATCATGCTGCCCTCGCTGCAATTGTCGCCGGTGTAGATACTTTGTGGACCGTCATTTTGAAAGCCCACCCAACTGGCGCACTGGTCTGCTTTGACAAAGTCAATGTAGTGCGGGTAAGCGCTGGCTGTTGCCTGAGTGCGCTCGACTATTGTGACTGCACCAGTTGAGTTCCAGGCGGCAATTGCTGCACGTACATTTTCTTCAGCAGATATTGAAAGCTTATCGCTGATGCTATAGGGCACTACACCGTTTGGCCACACTGTGCCATACACATAGTTACTTAAGCCGCGGATTGAACGGTCTTTGGTATTGCTAAAATACTTCTGTGAGTCACCGAAGATAATGTCGCCTTCAGATATGGCAACACCATTGATGTCATCCAAAACACGCATGTGAGTCGAGCCATCTCGAAAGACGATTGGTGCGATAGCTTGCTTGACACTGCCGGAGTGTGTTTCTCCCACGCCTGCAGATTCGAGTGATGCCGCATGTGTTATGGATAGCAGTGAAGCAGCGACAACGGATAATGCAACTGGTCCGCGCTTGTTATTTCTTAACTTAGTGTTCAAAACTCAACCCCTGGCCTTTGTTGGGCTTTTTATTATTTACTGCCAGGGTGCTTGTTCTATTTTTATAATCACCCGGCAGGTACAGTTAATTGGTGTCTGTACGCACTGGGGCACTGTAACGACGGGTGAGAGTCTTTCTTGAGGTGAATTGTCCTGTTTAGCTACATGTTATGACTGCGGTTTTGGTGAAATCATTGCTCTGACAGTGGTTTAGGGAGAGGTTTGAACTCTGTCACAGGTTGAAGATCTTTCATTTTTGCAGAAATAATTCCGGATCAACCCATGTTCTGTTGAGCCCTACAGACCAGTGCAGATGAGCGCCGGTTACACGCCCGGTAGCTCCAACTTCCCCGATCTTCTGGCCTCGGGTGACAAACTCACCGGCAGTCACGTCAATTTTGCTTAAGTGTGCATAGAAAGTCTGCAGACCTTCGCCGTGGCCTAAGAAAATACACTTGCCGCTGAAGAAGTAGTCATCGCTCTCAATGACATACCCGTTTGCGGGAGCGTATATCGGGGTGCCTTCCGGTGCTGCGATGTCCATGCCGCCGTGTGGCCTGCGTGGTTGATTGTTGAAAAACCGTCGAGAGCCAAATGAGCTGCTGCGAATTCCTTCAACGGGTACATCAAAGCGCAGCCCGAGAATTTCTTTGTGGCGATAACGCTTTGCGTTTGCAATTGAAGTTCGATCTTTCCTGATACGAACCATATCTGTCTCGTTGGGGTTTACCTGGCGCTTATTCTTAATGGTGATATGTTGTTCGGGATAGTCTTTGTGCACAACTTCAAACTCATAATCCTTGCTGCCGTCAGAAGTGCTGACCTGAAGTGCGTGCCAGCCGGGTTTGGTGCTCAGCGGGATGCCCACCAACGCATTGTAGTCATCGCCGATTTTGACGATTGCTACCGGAATGTTGTTCAGGCTTGCGGAAGGTTTATTGGTTGCGGGTCCCAGATTGATATTTGCGACTCCTCCTGGCGTTTGTTGTGAGTCAGGCAGGATAAGGTCGCTGGCGGAAACAATGCTGCAAAGGATGAATGCAGATGCAAGAAAAAGTAGACGAATCACTGGTTCAATTCCTATATATGTTGCAAAAATGATACAAGATGAACCACTAAAGCTACAAACAACATTGAAGTTATTTTTCAATACGGTAAATAAGCGAATTCTGGTGAAAGGATAAGGGACTAAAACATATTCGCGCGTTATTATCGGGAGTTATGTCAGTATCCGCACACCGGCCGTCTAAATGCGATTGAGTAAAATTAAGCTTGCAGGCTTTAAATCCTTTGTCGATCCAACGACGCTGCAGCTATCTACCAACCTTACTGGCATTGTTGGCCCCAACGGTTGCGGTAAATCAAACACAATCGACGCCGTTCGCTGGGTGATGGGTGAATCTTCGGCAAAGCATTTGCGCGGCGCTTCGATGTCAGATGTTATTTTTTCCGGTTCATCTTCGCGCAAGCCTGTCGGTGCTGCGTCAGTAGAGCTGGTTTTTGACAATAGTGAAGGCAAGCTCGACGGCCAATATGCAGCATACGCCGAGATCGCACTTAAAAGACAGGTAACCCGCGACGGGCAGTCACAGTACTTTCTAAATGGCACTAAATGCCGCCGTCGCGATATCACAGATATTTTTCTCGGCACAGGTCTTGGACCGCGCAGCTACGCGATTATCGAACAGGGCATGATCTCCAGATTGATTGATGCCAAGCCTGAAGAGATGCGCGTCTATCTTGAAGAGGCAGCGGGAATATCAAAGTACAAAGAGCGACGCCGTGAAACGGAAAATCGCATACGCCATACGCGTGACAATCTTGATCGACTCAACGATTTGAGAGAAGAAGTCGAGAAGCAGCTGGAACGATTGCAGCGACAGTCACGCACCGCGGAAAAATATAAAACACTGAAAGTCGATGAAAAGCAATTTCGCGCCGAGCTGCTCGGTTTGCGGTGGCGTGAATATCACGATGCGCTCAACTCTTTTGATGAGCGACTGGAAGAGCGTAAAAGTAATGTCACGCAGGCTGATGAAGCGCGGGCCGAGGCAGAAGACGGTATCGCCACGATGCGCGAGAAGCGCAAAGAAGTCGAGGGCGAGCTCAATGAAGTGCAGGCTAAGTTCTACGCAGTCGGTGCTGACATCACACGTGCCGAACAATCAATTCAACATGCGCGCGATGAGCGTGAGAAGCGTAGCCGCGAGCTGCAGCGCATCGATGAAGAAACTGCAGAGATAAAAACTAATATCGAAGCCGACGCTCAACAGATCAAAGAAGTCGAAGTGGCATTGGCAGAAGCCGGCCCGACTCGCGAGCGAATAGAGCGTGAGCAACAAGAGGCCACTGATAGCTATGAGCAGGCCGAAAGTGATTTTCAAGACGCACTTGCAAGCTGGGAAGAACTAAACTCTGATCATGCAGAGCAGGAAACTATCTCGCGTGTTGAGCTTACTCGTCTTGAAGAGCTCAAGAAAAAACTCGCAGACCTTAAGCTTCGCGAAGAGCGCCTGCAACGTGAACGTGGCGAGCTTAAAGAACACGGTGAAGAAACTACTCTTAACGCTCTGGTCGCAGAGCAACAAGCCAAGAATACCGAAGAGCTTGCGTTGCAAACTCAGCTTGAGGATGCAGCTAAAAATTTGGCCCAGGTGCGTGAGAAAGTTATTCAATCGGAAGAGTCCCTTGATGCAAAGCGTACAGAACTGCAAAACAGCAATGGTCGATTAGCGTCACTGCAAGCGCTGCAGCAGGCAGCCACTGGTGGCAGTGAGAAAAAACGTGTTGAATGGCTCGAAAAGAATGGTCTTGCAGATGCCCCGCCGCTGCTAAAACTTCTCGACATCGACAAAGGCTGGGAAAAAGCCATAGAAGCAGTGCTGGGTGATTTTCTGGATGCTGTCTGTGTCGATGACTTTGACACCTTAAGTAAGAAACTCGGTAATCTTCCTCAGGCAGGTGTTAATGCGGTTCATGATGATGTGAACGATGACAACGCCAGTATCAAGGAACAGGAAGAAAAGTGGCTCGCCACGATGGTTAGCAGTCGGGCTGGCATCGCGGAGCTGATGCACGGAGTAACTATCTGTGAAACCACTGAAGAAGCATTTGAGGCGCGCGATACACTCAAGCCTGGTGAGTCGGTCGTCACCCGTGAAGGTTTGTGGATGGGACGTCACTGGCTTTGCGTTCGTTCTGATGATGGTAATGGCAGTGTGCTGGCGCGGCAGGAAGAGCTCGACACATTGCAGGAGCAGGTCGCGCTTCTGAAAAAAGACATCTCTGCGATAGAAGAAATGCTTGAGCAACAGAAGCGCCAGGTAGTTGAGCGTGAGAACAATCGCGACAAACTGCAAACACTGGTCAATACCAGACACCGTGAAATAAGTTCTATCGCAGGAAAAATCGAGTCCGCGCGTTCGCAGATTGATCAGGCTGGTGCCAGAGCGTCTAAGGTTGAAGATGAACTTGAAGAGATAGAAGCGCTTGCTGCAAGGTCTGATCGGGAGCACCAGGAAGGTTCAAAGCGTGCAGAAGAAGCAGATAAAAAGCTCCATCACTTGCAGCAGCAGCTTGCCGAAATGGATGAAAGAAGGCTGCAGGGTCGTGAGCAACGTGACGAGGCGCGGCAAAAGCTTGATCAGGTTCGTCAATCGGGTCAGGCGACAATTGTAAAGCTTGAGTCAATGAAGTCTGGCCGTGAGTCCATTGAACAGAATCGACAACGCATGACACGCCAGTTAAGTCAGCTTGAGACACGACGTTCCGAGCTCAACAGTCAGCAACAGCCAGATAACGGTGAGATAGAGCAGTTAAAGACACAGCATCTCGGGCTACTGCGCAGCCGCAGCGAAGTGGAATCTTCCCTGAACGCTGCGCGTAAGCAGCTTGAGGATCATGATAATCAGCAGCGAATTCAAGAGCAGAATCGTCATCGGCTGGAGCAGCAGGCGACGCATGCTCGCGAATTGTTGCAACAGGTAAATATGGAGTCGCAGGAGTCGCGCGTCAGATTGAAAACGATCGATGAACAGCTGACAGAAGCCGGGGTGGATCGCGAACAACTCATGCCGACAATTCCTGAAGAGGCCACGGTCAAAGAGTGGGCAGAGCAACTTGCAGAGGTGGAGCGCAAAATTCAAAAGCTCGGGCCGATTAACCTTGCGGCCATTGAAGAGTTTCAGGAACAGACGCAGCGTAAGGAATATCTCGATGAGCAATACAAAGACATTACCGATGCACTGGAAACACTCGAAGACGCAATTGGTAAGATTGATCGCGAGACGAAAGCGATGTTCCGCGAAACCTTCGATGCGGTAAACAGCAAGCTACAGGAACTTTTTCCACGTTTGTTTGGTGGAGGACAGGCGAAGCTTGAACTTACGAGTGAAGATTTATTGGAAGCGGGAGTTGCTGTGATGGCGCGGCCACCCGGTAAGCGCGTCAGCAGTATCCAGTTACTCTCAGGCGGTGAGAAAGCGTTGACTGCGGTAGCGCTTGTTTTTGCGTTTTTTCATCTGCGTCCGTCGCCGTTCTGTATGCTCGATGAGGTCGATGCACCATTGGATGATGCCAACGTTGGCCGATTTGCCAAAATGGTAGAAGAGATGTCCAGCCAGGTTCAATTTATTTTTATTACGCACAACAAAGTCACCATGGAGTTGAGTCAGCAGCTAATGGGTGTGACGATGCAAGAGCCCGGGGTATCGAGGCTTGTGTCTGTAGATGTTGATGAGGCAGTTGAATTAGCTGTTGCGTAATGTTCTTGCTTGCGGTTGTGCGTTGCAATAACGGTATAGTTCAACCCTTTATATTTCCGTAACGTCAATCGACGCGCCTACAGTTAGTTTTGTAAACTACCATCGATTAACAACTTTAATACGCTAATAGAGGTTGTCTCCGAATGGAATTAATCCGCGTGATTCTGGTTATAACGGGTGTGGTACTGCTGGGAATCGCCTTCATGATGGGGCGTAAAAAGACGAAGTCTGATGTTTTTCATCGTGCGAGACCAGCAGCCTACGATCCGTCTATCGATGAACTCAGCGTCCCTGTAGCTGATGTGGTGCCAGATGAAGACTGGCAAACCGAGTTGGATACAGCTGCAGAATTTTCGCCTGACACACGCAGACCTGCGGAGAGACCTGCTGAAAGTTCTACAGCATCCGCTATGGTCTTCGATGCCGATTCAGAATTGTCTGATGACGAGATTGATGCAGCCCTTCCATCAGGTGGAAACTACCGTGATCCGGTGCAAACGGAAATCGAGATCAGTAGAGAGTTTGGTGAAATTGATCTGGATGTCGATGTCGATGAAACGCCAGATCGCACAGATGTAGTTAAGGTAACCAGTCTTGCAGGTGCTGTAAGGATGGCGTCAGAGACCGACGGCAGTGACAGGAGTTTCTCTGACGAATTTCAGAGCTATGGTGAAGGTTATAGTGAAAACTATGGCCAGCCAGAACAACTGGAGCACTTTGAAGAGAAACTGATCACTGTGCATGTGGTGGCATCAAATGATCGCAGATTTTACGGCAGTGATCTCAAAGCTCTTTTTGATTTACACGGTTACACCTATGGCCGAATGTCTATTTATCACTGTGCACTTGATGGAGACAAAGTCTTTTCGATCGCAAATATGGTTAAGCCAGGTACTTTTGATGACGAACAGATGGCAACATTTGAAACGCCTGGTCTTACGCTCTTTATGCGTTTGCCGATAGAGCTTGACGCCGATGTTGCATTTGACTTCCTCATACGCGAAGCAAAGGGATTGGCGGAGGAGCTTGGCGGGCACCTGCGTGATGGAAATCGCAATCCACTGAGTGAGCAAACAATTCAACACATGCGCGAAGAAATGCAGCAGTATGTATTTCGCAACAAGCAGGCTATGCACTCAACTTAATTTTCTGTTTGTCTCATTGTGGTGTCAGCCGCTGAGAGTCAAGGTATCAGATGTCGAGACTAACTGATACACAGGCCGACATGCAGGCAGAGGAAACTTTGCGTCGTTTAGCGTTGAATATTTCTGCGACTATTCAGCAGTGTCGGGATGTGCTGGAAAATAGAGTCGTGGATGTGCCGGATCTTTCTGGAGCGGAATTTATCCCGCCTGATCAGAATGGTTTGAAAACTCTCCCAAGTGCTTTCCAGTTTGTAGAAGGCCTCACTTCTTTAAGTCATCGAAGTTCAATGCAACAGATCTTTGAGCAATTTCGAATAGTTGAAAAGCTTTTGATTTGGGGGCATGCACCGGGTTATAACAAAGACAATGTCGGACAAGAGTTTCTGGACAACTATTGCCATGCTTTGTTGACGGGTCCCGATGGTCCGCTAAAGTGCGCATCGCCACTCGGTGCATTTGTGTTGTTCGGCCCGGATACACTGTATAAGGATCATTCGCACGCTCCAAACGAAGTGTACCTGGCTCTTACGGGAGATGGTGAATGGCGTGTCGGCCATCACGACTGGAAACGACTTGATGCCGGTCAAACTATCTACATTCCGTCTAATGCTGTACACGCGATACGTACCAGCACGAAGCCTTTACTAACCTTCTCGTTTTGGTTGGAAGCCGGAGAGATGGATGAGATCGCTATCTGACAAAGGTACTGTTTTTTTAGGTGTCGTTTATATATCGTGTTTATTGCAGTGGTTTCTATCACTTTAAGCGGTGCGGCTCATATTTCTAATTCTTAGAATGGCGGTGGGTCGTTAAAATATCGCTTCTGTTGTTTCATCGACAACTGTGAAGTGAGTTGCCAGAAGCTATTCTTGTTGCGAATCAGCAATCAGGCAAATCATCTCGAACATCACCGCCATGGCCCGATAGCTTGTGATCTGATTGGGCGTGTCTACCGTCGGCATTAAGCAGACAACGTCTCCACCAATAATATTTTTACCGCGGACAGATTGTAATATCTTTCTGACCTGATCCATGCCAAAGCCATCTATGCCGGCTTCAATGTTTGAGACGCCGGGGGCGACTGTCGGATCAAGGCAGTCCAGATCAAAAGTGATATACAGCGGGCGATCACCAATTTTTTCATTGATGATTTCAATAACTTTGTCTGCACCGATGTCATCGTATTCGGGCTTGGTGATTACCGTGTAGCCCAGATCGTAGCTGGTATCGAGCCAGTCGAGTGTCCTTACGTTGCCACGAATGCCGAGCTGCACTGAATGTTCCGGGTCAACGTGGCCGCCTTTTACAAGATAACTTGCCCAGTGAGCCGCGGACTTTACTGCACCCATAAAATGGTCGACGTTATGGAATGCGTCGGTATGTGCGTCAAGATGTAACAGGCAGGCTTTTTCACCCCTGGTCAGTTTTGAATGTGAGCCGGCGAGTCCTTGCAGTATGCCGCCAGTGATTGAATGGTCGCCACCGATTGATACGGGTCTGCAGTTGGCGCTGCCTACGGCTTTGTAGTATTCGGTGATGATCTCAATTGTTTTTTCATTGTCGTTGCCATGCGTCATGGGTACATCACCAAGATCGTTTATTCGACATTGTTGCCACGGATCTATACGGAATTCGTTGTGCACGCGTCTGCCAATTGCAGATATATTGCGCACCGCACGAGGCCCCAGGTGTTGATCGCGTTGTGTAGTGCCATTGCCAGTGCTGTGGGGGACTCCAATTAAACCGATATCTGAATTGCCCGGGTCATTGTCGTAAGGGCAACGAAATAGCGTCGGTATGCCGTGCCAGTAAATCGCATCCATTAACTTTTGTTGATCAGCGCTGTTATCGCTCATTAGTATTTTGCCTGGCAGGGTTTATTTGTTGGTGGC
>CAYPDN010000028.1:0-20836 GCA_964409445.1 uncultured Granulosicoccaceae bacterium | reverse complement strand
GGTGCGAAATGCGACACGCTAAAAGTGGTCGAAAATTAAATCGGAACAGTAGCCATAGAAAAGCCATGTACAAAAATATGGCGGCATCTTTCCTGACACACGAAGCAATTAAAACGACTCTGCCGAAAGCAAAAGAACTGCGTCGGGTAGTTGAACCGTTGATCACCAGAGCTGGTGACGATTCGGTGGCAAATCGTCGTGTTGCCTTTTCACGCCTGCGTGACAAAGAAGCAGTTGGCAAACTGTTCAGTGAGCTTGGCCCGCGATTCAAGTCTCGCCCTGGTGGCTATACCCGTATTTTGAAGTGTGGCTTCAGACCGGGTGATAAAGCACCAATGGCGATTATTGAACTTGTTGAGAAATCAGAGCCTGCCTCTGAGTAGCGCTGATTGCCAGTAGGACCCCCCGCTGAGTAGTATTTATTCGGGTACCACGCTAGCTTTTGCTTAAGGCCCTTTTGAGGGCCTTTTTGCTTTTTAAGGGACGATACTTTGAATGATCTCAGCAGGATATTTACTTTCTTCTGTGCACTGACGTGACCAGGTTTCAGCGTGGTGTCGCTTTATTTGCCACCATCCTTGCGTCCAGTATGGGATTTATCGATGGCACAGTAGTGCATATCGCACTGCCAGCAATTCAGCGTGATCTGGGTGCCAGCTTTGCTTCACTGCAGTGGATTGCCAATAGCTATCTATTGGCATTGTGTGCTTTGCTGGTGATCAGCGGCGCGCTCGGTGACCGATATGGACCACGACGACTGTTTCTCTATGGCATTGCAGTTTTTACTCTGTCGTCTATTGCCTGCGCTGCCTCACCGGACAGTACCTGGCTGGTTATAGCGCGGTCAGTGCAAGGGCTCGGTGCATCCCTGATGCTACCGCAGTCATTGTCGATAATCGCCAGAATCTATCCTCCTTCCGAGCGTGGTCGTGCAATTGGAATATGGTCTGCTTTTGCCTCTGCCTCCGCAGCTGCAGGTCCTGTTATTGGAGGATTTCTGGTAGACAATGGTGGCTGGCCTTACGCGTTTTGGGTAAATGTGCCGCTTGGCATTCTCGCACTCGGACTAACTTTCTACGCAGTGCCTGCAGGCAATGAACGCAAACCATTACCGCCGGATTGGCCACTGGACTGGCCCGGCTCGACGTTGCTGGTGTTGGGTCTGGGGGCAGTGGTATTTGCGACTATCAATGTGTCTTTGTATTCAGTTTCGTCAATTTTCGTATGGCCCGGATGGTTGACGGGACTTTGTGCATTGGTAATTTTTGTCTGGTGGGAACGGCGTGCGCCTGCGCCGGTATTGCCTGCACACTTCATTGCGAATCGTGAGTTTGTACTGCTAAATCTATATTGCCTTACAATCTTTGCGGCATTCGCAGCCATGATGTTTCTAGTACCTTATGTGCTGATTACCTCCCTTGGTCTCAGTGCTTCGATGGCGGCATTAAATATTCTGCCGCTTGGCATTTGTATCAGTCTTATGGCACGACCGGTTGGAGGTTGGGCTGACCGTGTCGGGTATCGAACTCCGATGATCTACGGCGCTATCGGTATTGCATTCGCAACTGCTTCAGCAAGCCTCATTGTTTGGGTGCGTGCGCCATGGTCGGGAGCAATTGCTATGACAACTCTTGGGCTTACAGCCGGGTTGATGGTGACGCCATTGACCACAGGTGTTTTAAACAGCGTCGCCACAGAGGAGAGTGGTCTTGCGTCTGGAATAAACCACGCGATAACGCGTATCGGCAACCTGCTATCAATAGCGTTGTTCGGTGTTATGCTTGTACTGCGCAGCCGGCATCACCTTGTTGTTAATTTGACCGAAAGCGATTTAGATACAGAAGTTGTTGCAGTTATTGAACCCGTAATTCGATATGCGACTGATACGCTGGTGCAAGCTGACGTAAGTGAATTACCACTCAACTTACAAGCCCCGGCAATAGCGTTATTTACATCAGCACTCGATAGTGCGTTTGTTGAAGTCATGTTGGCGGCCAGTGTTTGTGCAGCGGCTGCGGTTTGGTGTGCAGTTTCTTTATCCGGTCGAACATCCAGTGGAATAAGTAATGAAATAAGGTGCCCGAATTAGGCTGATGATGCTAATTCGATATTCCCACTTTTTTACAATAATTGGTTGTGAATTCAACGATGTCATCTGTAAACTATTGAATCCTGGAGCAGCTCGATGTGCCACTGCGCGGCGAGGCCTTAGTCAAATAAGTATAAGAGAAGGAAAGTGTGAACTGCTTTTGGGTTGTCTGCGGATTCGGTGTGAAGCCGTTCATGTTGTAAATCTATTGAAACAACCCGTGTCGTGGGAACAGACGTGTGCACAGATTGTTTCGTATTCAGGTGTGTATACTTTCCGCTGTTTATTGCCTGGGTGAACCAGGTCGGACGGGAATCCATCGTCGGTCGAGGAAGATCACAACTATTTATACAGATGGTGAACGTAAAGGAATTAGATTTTCAGGAGAAAATCTACTTATTTTAGGATGACGAATAAATCTTATTATCACAGCCCGCTGCAGCTGATTGTGTCTTTGTGGCTAATCGCCAGTAGCGCTGCTTTTTTAGCGTATGCACTGGCAAATCCGATAGCCGAGTGGGATATGCTGGCGTATGCTGCCTCTGCTGAAACGCTGGATAGTTCAAACTATGAGTTGATACATAGCCAGGTCTACGGTGAGCTTAAAGAGCGTGTCACTGCAGCAGAGTACGATTTTCTTACATCCGCTAATTCTTACCGACAGACTATGCATCAGGATGTAGTGGCATTTACTGAACAGCTGCCATTTTACAGTATCAGAATTACATTCAATACCTTGCTTGCCTCACTCAGTGACTTTGGAATCAGCGTCTACGATGCTGGCCATTGGGTAACAGCGGCTGCCTTTATATTGGCCTTGTTGGTGCTCTGGGGTTCGCTTAATGATCGCATTCATCCCGTCCTGCAAATGCTCTTTCCGCTAATGTTCTTTAAGTACACCAAAGACCTTGATGTGACTCGGCAAATACTGACAGACTCACTTGCAGCTGTCTGGGTTGTATTTATCTGTATTGCTTATGTGCGTAAAAGTAGTTTGTTACTGGCCTTAATAGCGTTATCTGTATTTGTCAGAGTCGATTTGATTATTTTTTCGGGTTTGTTGTTGCTGTTGTTATTCGTAACCAGCGAGCGTAAAAACTATTTGTCACTTTTTTCCTGTGGGCTGGTATTGCTCGCATCTTATTTTATAGTGCAGCACTGGGCTGGAAACTATGGCTGGTCAACGCTTTATTACTTTGCAATTATCAGTGACATGCTTGCTACTAATCCCAGTGAATACGGCAAGCTTGGATTTACTCTGCAGGAGTATTTGAGCTCGCTTTTTAATCCAGAGTGGGTAAGCAGAATGTACTCGGTCACAGCGATATTTTCTATTGCTTTGTTGGTAGCATGGAATACTGGTTTTGCGAACGATGAAAACAAGCGTATATGCAGAATCAGCTCTGTATGTATGTTGTACATTCTTATCCACTATTTGATCTTTCCGCAAATGTATCTACGATTTTTTGTAGGTCAGAATTTAATGATATATGCGGGTTTTGCGATATTGTGTACTCACTACTGGCAGTTATTTTCAACTGACGGGCGCAAGAGTGTGCGTTTTCCGGATGAGACTATTTTTAAGTCTGCTGATACCACTCGAAAATACGACGCACTATAAAGTCCAGATGCCTTTCACAGGTATGATCCGTGATGGCTCACGGTGTAAACAGCACGCCTGGTAGAAAGTAGATTTTTATTTGCTGTTTTGAGTTAGCTTTTTAGCAACTTTATTGCTAAGCAAACTATTTTGACCGGTTTAGTTTTGGGCTGCTTTTTTTCTGTTTACTTTTTTTTTGGCTGCCTTTTTTCTTGCTGCTTTCTTCTCGGTTGCCTTCTTTTCAGCTGTTTTCTTATTTGCCGTTTCTTTGTTTGCCGCTCCGGGCGATGCTGTCGTTTTTGCTTTGGAAAAAAATCGCTTCAGGTAGTACCCAGTTGCTGAATCCTGTTGTTGTGCTATCTGCAAAGGTGAACCCGTTGCGACAATTTCCCCGCCCCCATTACCTCCGTCTGGTCCCAGATCAATTATCCAGTCGCAGGCTTTGATGACATCAAGATTGTGTTCGATTACTACGATGGTATTACCGCGGTCGCGCAAGCTGTGAAGCACACCGAGAAGCTGTTCAATGTCAAAAAAGTGCAAGCCGGTTGTTGGCTCGTCCAGAATATAGAGTGTCTGCCCTGTATCCCGCTTGGAAAGCTCACGGGATAATTTTATTCGCTGTGCCTCACCACCTGACAATGTAGTTGCAGACTGACCAAGTGTTATGTACGAGAGACCAACATCTTTTAATGTAATAAGTTTTTTGGCGATGGCAGGGACCGGTTGAAAAAAGTCTGTCGCCTCTTCTACGGTCATGTTCAATACTTCTGAAATATCTTTACCCTTGTATTTGATATCAAGTGTTTCGCGTTGATAGCGTTTACCTTCACAGACATCACAAATAACGTAGACGTCTGGCAGAAAATGCATTTCTACTTTGATCAGCCCGTCGCCCTGGCAAGATTCACAGCGGCCGCCTTTGACATTAAAACTAAAGCGCCCGGGCTGGTAACCGCGTGAGCGGGCCTCTTGTGTATTTGAGAATAGATCACGCACCAATGAGAATATGCCAACGTAGGTAGCCGGATTGGATCTCGGAGTACGTCCGATTGGGCTTTGATCTATTTCGACAATACGGTCTATTTGATCCAAACCTTCGACAGATACAACCGGTGCATACTGTGTGCTGGCGCGATTGATTAACTGTGCCGCATAGCGATACAGAGTGTCATTAATGAGCGTCGATTTTCCAGAACCTGACACACCCGTGACGCAAGTGAACAGTCCAATTGGTATATCGACGCTGACATCCTGCAGATTGTTGCCGCTTGCACAGTTGATAGATATTTGTTTTTCGGGATCCGGCTTTGTGGGCTTTGGAATCTCAATTTCCCGTCTGCCAGATAAATAGTCTGCGGTAAGTGAGTTTTTACTTTTTAGTATTTCAGCGGGCGTGCCCTGTGCGACGATTTCACCACCGGCACTGCCGGCACCTGGGCCAATATCAATGACATGATCGGCACTGCGAATAGCATCTTCATCATGTTCGACAACCAGTACTGTATTGCCAAGATCCCTGAGATAGCAAAGCGTTTGCAGCAGTTTGTCGTTATCGCGCTGGTGGAGCCCGATTGAAGGTTCATCCAGAACGTACAGCACACCCATAAGACCCGCACCTATCTGGCTTGCCAGTCGAATTCGTTGTGATTCTCCACCGGACAGGGTATTGGCGTGTCGATCGAGTGATAGATAGTCGAGACCAACGTTGATTAAAAACTGCAGACGCTGATCAATTTCAATCAGAATTTTTTGTCCTATTTCCTGTTTGTTGCCGTCGAGCTTAAGGCTGTCAATCAGCTTTTTTGCCTGTGCAATAGATTGCGCTGATATTTCGTGAATCGGGTGATTGTCCACAAAAACGTTGCGTGCTGACTCGTTAATGCGCGCACCGTTGCATCCGGTGCAGGGTCTGTGTGAAAGGTATTTGGCGATCTCTGTTCTCACAGCGGTGGATTCAGTGTCTTTGTAACGACGTGCCAGTGTATTGAGGATTCCTTCAAAGCGGTGCTTGCCGCTGCGTTTGCGGCCTTTGGCAGTCTTATAGGAAAACTTTATAACTTCCTTGCCGCTGCCCTGTAAAATTATATTGCGATGCTCTTTTTTTATTTTTCCAAATGGTGCATTCAGATCGAAGCCATAGTGTTCGGACAGTGTTTGCATCATTTGAAAGTAGTAAGAATTTTTTTTATCCCACCCGCGTATCGCACCGTCAGCAATGCTTTTGCTTCGGTCGGTGATGATTTTATCTTCGTCGATATATTGATCACCTCCCAGTCCATCGCAAATCTCACAGGCTCCGTGTGGACTGTTAAAAGAAAAAAGCCGTGGTGTTAGCTCAGTAACAGCGTGTGCACAGACCGGGCATGAGTATTTATTAGAGAAGAGCAGTTCTTCTGTCGCATCTTTGTCATTGTCCATTGGTGCGAGAACAGCGATTCCATCTGCAAGTCGCAAGGCTGTTTCAAGAGACTCTGCCAGGCGGAGTCGTAAATCTTCTTTTATTTTAAATCGATCGACCACCGCTTCAATGGTGTGCTTGCGTTTAGCATCAAGGGTGATACTTTCGTCCAGTGTATGCACTTCACCGTCTATGCGAGCACGGAGATAGCCCTGTGTTCGAAGCTCGTTCAACGTTTGCGTATGCTCACCTTTTCGGTCGCGTACTACCGGTGCTAATAACATTTGCTTGCTGCCTTTAGGCAGTGCCAGTACCTCGTCTGCCATTTGGCTGACCGTTTGTGCGGTTAGGTCAATCTGATGCTCGGGACAGCGCGGTGTGCCGATTCGTGCGTACATTAATCTAAGGTAATCGTGAATTTCAGTTATGGTGCCAACGGTTGATCTCGGGTTGTGGCTGGTGGACTTTTGTTCGATCGCGATCGCTGGCGACAGTCCTTCAATGGTGTCGACATCCGGCTTGTCCATGACCGACAGGAACTGTCTTGCATAGGTAGACAGAGACTCTACATAGCGGCGTTGTCCCTCTGCGAAAATGGTGTCAAAAGCGAGGGATGATTTACCTGATCCTGATAGT
The DNA here is from genome assembly GCA_964409445.1 of uncultured Granulosicoccaceae bacterium. Taxonomy (GTDB): domain Bacteria; phylum Pseudomonadota; class Gammaproteobacteria; order Granulosicoccales; family Granulosicoccaceae. The sequence goes on along the minus strand of CAYPDN010000028.1, from coordinate 14,110 downwards.
CCGGTGATAACAATCAGCTTGTCGCGCGGTAAATCGATATCGATATTTTTCAGATTGTGAGTACGTGCGCCTCGGACCTGGATTTCGTTACTGTTGGCATTGTTATTGGCGTTCCTGTTGGCTTTGTTGTTGGCAGTCATGGGAAGGGTGGTCAGGGCCTTGTGCGTGCGGATAAAATCAGCAAAAGATGAACTGTTATGACATGGCGATGCTGCTACCATGGGCTATTGTACCCGTCGTTGTACCTTTGCCGAAATATCTATCCGGAACCCGTCTTGGCTGCATTTACTTCTCTCGAACGACGCGCTGCGATCTCGCTCAGCTTTGTCTACATCACCCGCATGATGGGGTTATTTTTGTTGTTGCCGGTGCTGAGTGTGCTGGCCCGCGATCTCAATGGTGCAACGCCACTGTTGATTGGTCTGGCGATTGGTATCTATGCGCTCTTTCAGGCACTACTGCAAATACCGTTTGGGTTGTTGTCTGATCGCTTTGGTCGAAAACCAGTGATTCTGGCGGGCCTCGCAATCTTTATTGCAGGTAGCTTTGTCGCTGCGATGACGGAGTCGATCTGGGGAATAATTATTGGTCGCGCGCTTCAGGGTGGCGGTGCAATTTCGGCGGTTATTATGGCGCTGGCTGCAGACCTGACACGCGATAGTCAGCGTACAAAAATTATGGCGGTGATAGGTGTGTCTATCGGGTTGTCATTTATGATTTCCATTATTCTGGGGCCGCTTCTGATGTTGCGTTTTCAGCTGGCGGGGATATTTTATTTTATTGCACTGTCCGGTGTTGTCGCAGCGTTACTCGTGTGGTTCGTTGTACCAACCCCTGAAACAATTAATAATGATCGAAATATTTCAGTTGTCATCTCAGAAATACCGATGCTGTTACGAAACTCGGAGCTCTTAAGAATAGACTTCGGAATTTTTATACTGCACCTGTTGATAACAGCCAGCTTCGTTTGTATTCCGTTGATCTTACTCGACAATGCAATCGCTATAGAGTCGCACTGGTTGGTTTATATGTACGGAGCGCTGGGTTCACTGCTAATACTATTGCCGATGATCGGATACGCCGAGAGAAAGCTACCTGTCAGGTGGGTCATGGTGTCAGGTATCGTGGGCTTTGCTATCTCGCTGTTTGCAATCAGCGCAGGGGCCGGCAGCTACCGTTCTGCAATCGTCTGCATGGTTCTGTTTTTTGGCTTTTTGAGCGTGCTTGAATCTTTACTTCCGTCACTGGCATCACGTTCTGCGCCACCGTCGTTTCGCGGCACTGTAATGGGAGTGTATTCTACCAGTCAGTTCCTTGGTGCATTTATTGGCGGTGTTGCAGGGGGATGGTTAGTTGGCAATGTTGGCACTTCGAGCGCTTTAATGGCATTGTGCTTTTTGTGCCTTTGCTGGCTTCCATTCGCCTGGCGGATGAAAAACCCCGAGCGGCTGAGCAACTACCGGCTATCGTTAAAAGATTCGTTGCTTGACCCGGGAACGAATAACGCCGAGTTGAGTCGAAAACTTAATTGTATTCCGGGGGTTGTAGAAGTCTCGGTTATCGATAATGCGGCGTATCTAAAAATTAATCGCCGGGAATTTGACGAGCAATCTTTGACCGAGTTTCAGTGCAGGTAAAGTCTGTGTAATAAGGACAAATACTATCCTGGCATCTATACTCAGGTGTGCTGCGGTAGGCATTAGTGTCAATCGGCTCTGTTTTGGGCGACATAGTGGCGCGAGTGATGCTTGCACATTAGTTCTAAAACTAATGTTGATCTATCAACAGTTAGAATTGTAAACTTGGAGCATCCGGCTAGTGTCGCTCAGCAGGGAGGAGTATCCAGCGGCCACTTATAGAAGTGTGTGGTGTACGGTTCAGTACCGGCTTTGACATAATTATGAATACAAAAGATCAGTTAGTCAGAATAATCGCCCAAAGAGCCAGATTTATATTTCCGGCGCTGGCAGTGGGTGCGCTCGCATTTGCCTTCCCGTTATCTCTGGTCAAAGCAAACGCCGAAGAAGATCACATCGTGATTGTTAGACAATCGCAATCACTTGAGCAGATTGTTGAGGATGAACTCCAGTCCAGCAGATTTGCAAAGCAAATCGCCACCTATAACGGAATCGATAGTATCTCGACTATCTTGCCTGGTGGTACATCTCTGCAAATTCCACAGCCCTATATGCAAAACAGACAGTTTGGTCGGGTTGCGTTTGCCAAGGGTGATGTTACCCATTCGCAAAGGAGACTGGTGGTTAACCCGCCAGCCAAAGGTGCTTTTGTATATAACGGAGATACCTTTACCACCGGCGGTGATGGATTTGTAAGTCTGAGTTTCAGTTCCGGTACTGTTGTTAATCTGCAGCCCGAATCACGAGTCACAATTGCCGATATAGAATGTGCTGATGAAACTGTCGATTGTGTAATAGCACTGAACGCTGAAAAGGGTGAGGTCACCAGTCAAATTGAACCAAGAGCTAAAGATGAGCCTGCGGTTAAGTTCAGTGTTAAAACACCTTTCCTGTCAGCTGCAGTTCGCGGTACTGCGTTTTATGTATCAGTCGAAGACGATGCAGATAGACTCGGGGTGACTCGTGGATTGGTAGCTACCGATGTAAATGGTACTGCCAATGAACTTCCAAAAGGTAAGGGTGTGATGGCAAAGGAGGGAGTCGCTCCTTCGGTAGTGGATCTGCTCGCAGCTCCGGAGCTCGCAATCGGCACCGGCAAAACCATTTACAGCTCACAAGATGAAATACGCTGGACGTCGCAAAGCGATGCTGAGCAATATCGGCTGGTGATCGCTCGGGATGAATCAATGTCGCAGCCGATTAGTGTGGAAAACCTTACGAGCAATAGTTCATCCTTGACTGTTGAAGCACCCGGTAGCTACTACCTGACCGTTGCCGGTATCGATGACAAAATGTTCGTCGGTTTGCCTGCGTCTGCGCTCTTTTCCTACGCGTCGATTGATGATCAGGAGAAACTGGAACTGCAGATAGAGCGCAGCAGCGATGTTATTGATATTGCCACAGCTTCGCACACAGGTGCAGTCGAGCTACTAATAAGTAACAGCATTGATGACTCGTTTGCAGAGCGCAGAATTATTGATGATCTGTCCGCTGGAATTTCACTTGATTTAAGTCCGCAGGAGGACTGGGTATTTCAGGCACGAAAAATTCTCTCTGATACTTCCGTTTCGGTATATAGCGACCAGTATCTGCTGGAAGCGAGCAGGTAGTCCGGCAAGTCCCAAGTCATCCTGAGTGGGATGCCTTGAAATAAACCGCGTGTGGGCTGTTCACAGTAACCTTGCGGGTCCCGCCGATTCTGTTACCAATTTCCCTGTTAGTTTGAAATAATAGGCGCTATCTTTCATACAAGGCGGGCGCATGTTCGAGCTTATCGGATTGGCAATTGGCGGATTCATTGGATATTTAGTTTCAGACTTTCTGGAAATGCTTGATCCCCTCAGGCAAACAATCCGGCAGGCAATAGCGACAGGTCGAGACAAAGTTCTGCAGTTGCTGGGCACCAAGACTAACAATAATCCACTGGTAACCATTGGTATTTTGCTGGTGGTGGTCGTGATTGCCTTTTGGTTGCTTGGTTTCTCTTCTGCGATGTTAGTCGGTCTGGTGCTTGGTGTTGTTTATAAGGAAGAGGTGGGTAGTTTGCCGTTTGTGGGCGGGATTGCCGAAAACATTCGCAGCAAGATATCCGGACCCAGGTAACTGCAAGACAGTCGCCTTAAATAGATGTTTGTTCTGACACCATGACTCGCTGCTGATGGATTCGCATCCAATGGTCGCTATGCGATGAAGCGCGTTGTTATCATTGGTGCCGGTATTGTTGGCGTCTCGACTGCGATCTGGCTACAGCGCAAGGGGGTTGATGTTGTTGTTGTCGATAAGGGTGGTCCTGCATCAGGCACCAGCTTTGGTAATGCGGGGGTGCTTGCCGCCGCATCTGTAGTGCCGGTTACCGTCCCTGGCCTGATCGGTAAAGCGCCGAAAATGCTGCTGGATAAAGACCAGCCATTGTTTCTGAACTGGTCTTATCTGCCACGCTTATTGCCGTGGCTGCCGCGCTATCTTTCGCACTGTAATCCAAAACAAGTCAATAGAATAGCAACGGCTCTGGCACCTGTTTTGAGGGACTGCCTTGCCGATCATAGAGCTTTGGCTCAGGGGACTAGCGCGGCAAGCTTTATAACTGCCGCAGACTATGTTTATGCCTATCAAAGTAAAAAACATTTTGACGCTGATAGCTTTGCGTGGGATACGCGCCGACAACATGGTTTTGAGTGGACAGAACATGATGCTGACTCTTACCAGCAATATGACCCGGTGTTTGGCGATGAGGTAGGTTATGCCGCGTGCGTGCATAATCACGGACGTATAAGTGACCCTGGTGAGTATGTGCGCGCGCTTGCATCGCACATTAAAAGCAGTGGTGGTGAAGTGGTGCAAGCTGAATTTCAGGACTTTGTAGTCCGCAACAAAAAGATCAGTGCGGTCACTATCTCTGAAGCGGCCAGAAATGGCGCTGCAACAGAGTCTGCGATAGATTGTGATGCAGCTGTTGTTGCAACTGGTGTGTGGTCTAAAGCGTTGCTTAAAAAACTCGGTCTCCACATACCGATGGAATCGGAACGTGGCTATCATATTGAGTTGTTTGATCCGTCAGTGATGCCTGCGATGCCCACCATGATTGCCGCTGGCAAATTTGTGATGACACCGATGCAGGGCAGGCTGCGTTTGGCTGGAATGGTCGAGTTTGCCGGACTTAAAGCGTCAGCAAACAAGCAGCCGCTCGATTTTTTAAGACGCTACTTGTCTGAGCTGATACCGGATCTTACCTGGGGTGAATCAAAGGAGTGGCTCGGTCATCGACCAGCGCCAAGCGATTCAGTGCCGTTGATTGGAGAATTGCCTGGCACTAAAGGAGTGTTTGTGGGCTTTGGTCATCAGCATGTCGGTTTGTCCGGAGGGCCGAAAACCGGACAATTGCTTAGCCAGTTGATCTGTGGTGAGCCGACCGGGCTCGACATGGAAATGTACAGTCCAACTCGATTTCGTTAGCTTTCAATGTGAGCTGCCTCACGTGTAGTTTGATTGCTACATTCTACTCTGCTCAAGGATTCCTGTAGTTTGTCGACATAGTGCCCATAATAAAAAGGAGAGTTTCGGGGCATGGTTATTTTTTCTCTTATTGTGTTACTGGCAATCGCAGCCCTGGTTGGCTACGTCATAATGGCGTATAACCGTCTGGTTCGTCTTAAGCATAATGTTAAAGCGGCGTGGAGCAATATTGATGTTCTGCTGAAGCAGCGTCACGACGAATTGCCCAAGCTTGTTACTACCTGCCGTGAGTATATGAAGTTTGAGCAGGAAACCCTTGAAAAAGTAACTCTGGCGAGATCGCAGGTTTCAAATGCCATGCAATCTGGTGACATGGCAGAACTCGGTGTTGCAGAATCGATGATGCACAATACGCTTGGTCGTCTTTTTGCACTGACGGAAAACTATCCGGAACTCAAAGCTAATGAGTCGTTCATGCGACTGCAGTCACGCATTAGTTCGCTTGAAAATTCTATTGCCGATCGACGCGAATACTACAACGACTCGGTTAATATTAATAACATTGTCGTCGAAGAATTCCCTACCAATATAATTGCAGATAAGTTTAAATTTAAGCAGGCTCAACTGTTTGAAGTCAGTGAAGAAGAACTGACTGATGTAGATATGCAGCAGTTGTTTGCAGCCTGATCGTTTGCTATTCGCAGCAGTTAAGCGGCCAGGGTGTACAGGGGTTAGAAGAGGCATGGCGTGGTGAGCATATCGGGACAGACAATAGCATCTTTGCCGAACGATTCTATAGGTTCGTCAGACTTTAACGTATCGCCTTATCTGATTGACGTTGTTGCAATCAGTGTTCTTGCGTCAACCTGGTTCACTGATGACTTGCGCCTGCGATTGCTTGGATATGCAGTTGCGATGGTTTTGGCTATTTGGGCTGCGTTAAATGCTAAGCGCTTTCGTCAGTTCATTCTGGATACGCCGCGCTCAAAAATCGGTTCTGCGGCGCAGGGCTTTGTTGAGTTGCAAGGTAAGTGTGAATTCTATGGAAACCGGGTTACACAAGGGTTTATGCATGGTCCGCCGTGCGTATGGCATCGCTATACAGTCGGTTGTGTGGAAAACGAAACCTCGCAATCCGGCCAAAGTGATTTACCTTTTGTGATCAGAGATGAAACCGGTACCTGTGTTGTCAATCCTGATGGCGCAAAGATAATCTCCAGTGGCAGACGTTCCTGGAGTGAAGGTGGAAAGTACTACCGTACTCACTACATTCGCCATGGTGCGCAGCTCTATGTTTTTGGCGAAATGCGAACCAACGGGTGCTCAGTAACATCATACAATGAACGGTCAGAATTAGCCGGAATTTTAAAAACCTGGAAGCAGGATCAGCCCTGGTTGCTTGAAGAGTTTGATGCCGATAAAAACGGTGAGATTGACTCAGATGAGTGGGATAACGCCCGAGCACGCGCAGAAAAAATTGCGAGAGATAAGTTTGAAGTGAAGCGAGAGGATCGAGTGGAGAATTCCATCCGAAAGCCCTCCAACGGATTGCCGATGCTAATCTCTGATCAACATCCCGATACACTCGCAAAGAAGTTTTTGCTACTTGGTTATTTTAACCTCGTTGTTGCATCATTCTGCTTCGTGGTGTTTTGCCTGAAGCTACTGACTTAAAACCCGGGGTTTTACGCAAGCCTTTAACTTTCGCTGCAAGGACCTGGCTATAACAAGTCGTCAGCGTCGTCTTTTGTGGCCCAGTCCAGTAGCTTATACATAAAATCAATACATTCACCGATCTGATCAATCTCTATAAATTCGTCTGGCTGATGAGCCTGATTAATGCTGCCTGGCCCGAATACCACGGCAGGTACACCAGATCGTTGAAAGGCACCAGCCTCGGTTCCGAAACTCACAACACCGCTTGCGTTTAGCCCGGTGAGATGACGTATCAGCTGTTCCGCTGGTGATTTATCATCTGGTATTAGTGGGGCCACTTCGTTTGAGTTCTCAGTGATTACATCTGCATTGGATGACTGTGTTTTCAGGTCAGGGATAAGCTCGTCATCAATGTAGTCGGTAACCCGTTTTTCCAAAGCATCCGCGTCATCTTCCGGGAGCAGGCGAAATCCCCATTGCACGGTCGTAAACTCGGGGATTATATTGTTTGCTGTACCACCATTGATAATGCCGAGATCAATAGTGGACCAGGGTGGATCAAACTGACAGTTCGGGTTGTGGTTGTCAGCGAGTTCTTTTTGCAAAGACTCTAAAAAACTGACCAGGCGTGCCGCCGCCATTATGGAATTAACCCCAAGTCGCGGGTCGCTTGAGTGGGCAGGTACGCCTTTAACGGTAGTCTGATAGCTTCTCGAGCCTTTGTGGCCGCCTATAATCTGCATTGACGTCGGTTCACCGACAATAACTGCGCGCGGCAATGGCAGGTTTTCGACAACGTCCTGTAGAAGACCATGTACACCGATACAACCCACTTCTTCATCATAGGTGAATGCGAAATGAACAGGTACTTTCAGCTGTTGCTTTAACAGTTGTGGTGTCATTGCCAGGCACACTGCGATAAAGCCTTTCATGTCAACAACACCTCTGCCAAATAGTTTGCCATCAGCCTGCCACATGTCAAAAGGCTGCTGTGACCATTGCTGACCATCAACAGGTACTACATCAAGGTGTCCGGATAATACAACGCCTCCAGTAGTTGTCGGCCCGATAGTGGCCCACAGGTTGGCTTTTGTGTTTGTCTCATCGTGGGTGATTCTTGAATCTATTCCAAGATTTTCAAGATACGATCGAATGTGTTCAATAATGGCGAGATTTGATTCGCGAGACGTGGTGTCAAAGGCGATAAGCTCGTGCAGTATGGCGATAGCAGATTTTAGTACGTCATTTTTTTTCATGTATCTTTCTTCTTTCTCTGATCTATCTTGTTTGGTATTGCATCAGGTATGTTTACGTTTTTAACTGTCAAGTTCGGGGGCACGACTGATCAGTTCTTTCATGATTTCAGAGGTGCCCCCGTAAATTCGTTGCACTCTTGAGTCTGCGTATAATTTTGCTATCGGGTATTCCCACATGTAACCATAGCCGCCATGTAGTTGCAGACATTGGTCTATGACTCGGTCCTGCATTTCAGTAAGCCACAGTTTGCACATGGAAGCCTGCTCGGTAGTCAAAGCATTTTCGCATTGGGCTGCGACGCAACGGTCGACGAATGCTTCGCCAACTTCTATGTCTGTGCGCAGTTCCGCCAGTTTGTATCTGGTGTTTTGGAAGGTTGCGATATTTTTACCAAAAGCGCTGCGACTTTCGACGTACTGTATTGTATGTTCATAGGCAGCCTTTGCGGCTCCCAGTGCTATCAACCCAATCAGTAGTCTTTCAAACGGCAACTCTGCCATTAATAAATTTAAACCCCGTCCCTCTGTACCAATAATATTGGTGGCAGGTACGGATACATCTTCAAAAAATAATTCTGCTACGTCCTGTGATTTCTGGCCCAGCTTCTCCAGTTTTCTGCCGCGCTTAAACCCGTCACTGTTGGTGTCGACCAGCAAGATACTGAGTGCTCCTCGTTCTGCCCCTCGCTCTGCAGTGGGGTCGGTGCGGCAAACGACAGCGATTGCGTCTGCCATCATGCCGTTGGTGATGAAAATTTTTGAGCCGTTAAGGATGTAGTGGTCACCTGCTAACTCAGCTCGAGTTTTGATGCCCCGTAAATCGGAACCTGCACCTGGTTCTGTCATCGCTACAGCGAATAATGTGTCACCGCTGACAGCGCCTGGCAGCCAGGTGTTTTTTAACGCTTCGCTGCCATGGTGCTGAAGGTAGTATGCAACGATATCGTGAACGCCAATTCCACCAACTCCGGCTACTCCTGCACGGCCGATCTCCTCATAAATGACAGATGCCATGCGCATATCTCCGGCAGTACCACCAAACTCCTGTGGAATCATCACCGACATCGCGCCGAGCGCCCCTAGTTGCTTCCAGAATGATTTGTCTGCATGTCCCTGTGCCTCCCAGTGCTCCAGATGTGGAATGGCGTTTTGTTTAAAGAAGCGCTGCATCTCCTGGCGTAGAAGCTGGTGCTCATTGTCGTATATGGGTCTTTTTAAATGATTCACTCATTAACGCTCATTTACCGTGGAAAATACTGCTGCAGACATTGATTCGTCGTACCGTCACAATAACAAATAGGGCGCAAATTGTAAGCTGCTGATAAGCATCTACGGTGAGAAAGCAATGACTCAGCTCAGTGACAAAATTCAAAAAGGCGAATTCGCGATTACCGCTGAAATTGTTCCTCCAATTTCAGCGACCAAAACTCAATTATTGGAGGAAGCATCAGTTATCCGCGGTATGGTTGATGGGGTCAACGTTACCGATGGTGCGGGTGCTTCAACCACAATGAGTAGTTTTTCAGCGGCGGCACTATTGGCAGCCGATGGTCATGAACCTGTGTTGCAGATGACTTGCAGAGACCGCAACCGAATAGCGCTTACGTCAGATCTTCTCGGTGCGGCCGCGCACGGTTGTTATAACCTGCTCATGCTGATGGGTGATGATCCCGCTAAAGGTGATCAGCCGGAAGCGAAACCGGTATTTGATCTCGACTCCCGACAGATAATGCAAATTGCGACGCAACTTCGCAAAGAAGGCAAACTTCCATCTGGAAAAACGGTTGCCGAACCTCCGCCGTTTTTTGTTGGCGCGGCAGACATGCCAACCGATCCTGCTCCCGACTGGAAGCCTGAAGGCTTGCTGGCCAAGATTGAAAGTGGAGCGCAGTTTGCGCAAACGCAGTTTTGTTTCGAACCGGAAGTTGCTGCGCGCTATATAGGCAGACTGCGTGAAGAAGGAATTACTGAAAAGCTTGGCGTTCTTTTAGGCATCGGTCCGATCCTGTCGGTTAAATCTGCCAAATGGATGAATGACAACCTATATGGTGTAACCATACCTGCAGAAATCATCAAGCGCCTGGAGCAGGCAGATGATGCAAAATCTGAGGGTAGAAAGTTGTGCGCAGAGCTTATTCAGCAATATCGTGAAATTCCGGGTCTGGCAGGTGTACATATTATGGCGCCTGCGCAAAAAACCGATGCCATTGCTGAGGCGATAGCCCTGGCACAATAAACTTGGCATGGCTTGCAGAGTTTAGTCTGCTAGACTCTGGTAAGAGGCAGACACTCGTTATCTCTTTTATGCCCTCTCGTAGTAGTATGAGATGGGAATAGCAGAAAGGAAGAATGCGTGAATAGCAAGCATCGTCAACTATTTCGATTCACAAAATCATCCGTTGTGGTGATATTGAGCGTTGTTGCAATTTATCACCTGCATACCTTCATCAATCGAGAAGGTACTTTCGATTTTGTGCAAATCAACGTCCCCTCTGACTCAGAGCCGCATTCGCCTTTTAATACGGTGTCACTGGATTTGCAGATTGACGAGGCTATTTCCGCCACCAGACCTGTTTTATCTTCCGAGATTGAATCATTAAGCCGGCAAGGTGAATTTCAGCGTGCCAAGGATAAGCTACTCGATCGTGCACTTGATGCAGTTGCTGCAGCTGACAATGAAGCACTGGCGTTTCAGCTTAGTGAACTCGGTGAGCTTGCACTGTTGCAGGGTGATTTGGGAATGGCTGAAGTTTATTTGCAGGAAGCGCTTGAGCTGTACGATGAGAACGGTGATGAAGTTGCAGTTGCGGGTATTCATTTGCAAAAAGGACGCTTGCATCTGTTTGCCAGAAAACGTGCAAGGGTAGCATCTGACGCATACGATCAGTTGTTAATTTCCCGCTGGAAGATAAGCAAGGGCAGGTTTAGTGAAACGGAAGGTCCACTCAGGAAAATAGTTGCCGATAACCTGGAGCTCAACCGCTATAGTGCTGCCGCCAGTGCCTATGAAACGCTGTTTAGCGGGTATGGTAAAGACGGCTTGATTGAACAGGCCCACAGTGCTGGTGTTGATGCTATTAAACTGTATGCGGCCTCTGGCCACAAACCGCAGGTTGATCGAATACTGGGTCTGTTAAAGCAACAAGGTTATTCTGATTTTGAATCTGATCAATTATCGGTAGAAATAGCACAGCACTATCGTGAGTATGAGGCCAGTGTTCAGGCAATCGGTGCCGCCCGTGACTATGCGCAGCTTTATCATCAATTGTCCTCCAAAGGTGATGCGTTACAGGCGTGGCGCTTTCGCAGACAAGCTGAACAATCACTATCTCACGCAAATAAACGTGCGCGCTATAGACGTCAGCCGGATGTATTAGTTGAGCTTTACCGATCTAACTGGAGCATGGATAGTGCTATTACATCGCTGCAGAAAGCCAGTGCGGTTTTTGCCCGCCATGGCATGGATGATGGCGTGCAACGCTCACAACAACTTCGTGAGCAGATTTATTAGTCCCTGTGATGGTCTCATGGTTTCAGGGATCTCAGGGTCCTGACGATCTGGCTCTGTTCTCGCCATAGTTACAGATATAACTATAGTTCCTTTAGAAAACCAATTATCCGACGGCAACCTTCGGACAATGTATCTTCACCGAGTGTATAGGAGATGCGTACCCAGCCATTGGCACTCTGGCCAAATGCGGCAGCATCCAGTACAGAGACGCCGGTCGCACGATACAGCGCTTTGCAGAACTCAGCGCTGGACAATCCGTAGCCACGTACATCTGCCATAACATACATTGCTGCCTGTGGTTTTAACAGCGGCAGGTTAGAAGCTCTGCCTAGTTCTGTGCATACGAGATCACGTCTTTTTCTATAGATATCTCGCATCTCTGAGCTTGCTGCACGCTGGTTGGTGAGTGCGAGTATTGCGGCTTCCTGAACAAAACCTGGTATGCCATAAAGCATACACAGGGTCAGGTTTTCAAAGTGTGGTGATAACCTTTTTGGTGCAATCGTCCAGCCTACACGCCAGCCTGTCATTGCATGTGATTTTGACAAGCCGTTAATGGTAACTGTGCGTTCAGCCATATTCGGCAACGCCGCAATTGACTGGTGCTCTGCTTCAAAGATGATATCGGTATAGATCTCATCTGAAATTACCCACAAATTATGTTTGATCGCCAACGCTGCGATTGACTGAAGCTCCTCTGATGTTAGCGCTACACCGGTCGGATTATTTGGTGTGGTAATTACAATGGCGCGCGTTGCAGGAGTGATTGCGGCTTTAATTAAGTTAATGTCTGGTCGGAAGCCGTTCTCGGCAGGCTGAGCGACGGTGACAAGTTTTGCACCTCCCAGTTGCAATGATGCTTCATAGCTGACGTACATCGGTTCCAGCGCGATAACTTCATCGCCGTGTTCAAGTATTGTCAGGCTTGCAGCAAATAGTGCATTCTGGGTACCAGCAAAGACGAATACATTGTCGGCTTCCGTTGGCACTTTGCATTGTCGGTAAAAATCGTCAGCAATTGCCTGCCGTAACTCAGTTCGTCCGGCCGTGGCGGCGTAATGGGTGTCTCCACTTCGCAGTGCTTTTACAGCACGTTCTACTACCGGTTCCGGGGTAGAGAAATCCGGGTCACCAATGCTTAGCATAATCACATCTTCACCACGATCAAATGCATTGCTGGCTTCAAGATGGATGTCCCACGCTGCCGCACCTTCTCCACTGATGCGGTCTGTGAATGTAGAGATGTCTGGCAGATTTTTATTCATTGTAACTTGGGGTCATAATTATTCGTGGTTTGAATTAAGAAGGCTATAGCACCGCTTCGATGAGATAAGGACCTTCACTATTAAGGCCTTTGTTTATTTCTGTCACCAATGACGATACGTCCGTAGCGAGACCTGCCTCGACACCCATACCTCTGGCGAGTGATTGCCAGTCGAGGTCTGGTCTATTAAGTTCCATCATATCGTGTGCAATACTGCCAGCTTTATCTGCCGACTGCGCACCGACATTTTTAAGTTCATGTTTCAATATAGCGTAAGCACGGTTTGATAACAGTATGGTGGTGATATTCAGGTTCTCTCGAGCCTGTGTCCAGAGTGCCTGCAATGTATACATGCCACTGCCATCTGCCTGTAGTGCTACTACACTGCGATCGGGGCAAGCAACCGCAGCACCAGTTGCCAACGGAAAGCCAGCACCGATAGAGCCTCCACAAATTTGCAACCAGTCGTGTGGTGCGGCTTTACTTGTCTCTATAAAGAACGGTGGTGCACAGGTAATTGATTCGTCGATAACAATTGCGTTCTCTGGTAGCAAGTGTGCGACAGTGGCGGCTATGTTATCTGCGGTCAATGTAGCGTTCGAGGGAATGGGTGCAACGTCGCCTGTCTGAATTAAAGACGCTGCCTGGTTTGCATTGAGCAGATCAGCAAGTTCTTCAAGGGCTGCGACGCAATCTTCATTGGCATGTGCAAGTGTATGCAGCGCAGCAGTCGGCGGATACAAACCGCTAGGTTTGTCCGGGTAGGCGAAAAAAGCAACAGGTGCTTTAGCGGACACGGAAATTATATGTTTGTAGGGTTTAAGTAATTCGACAGCTGCATCTACCGCATACGGTACCGTTTTCAATGCTACCCGGCCGGCACCTCTCTCCAGTCTCGCGTTGGATGTCTGGCCGTAAATATGTGCGCCGGTCACTTCGGCAATTTTACTTGTTGTCTCAAGTGGTCCTGCGCGTAACGAGTGTCCGGTAATGATAATTGCTGCAGGTTCACCACCTTTGAGTATATCGGCGATAGCTTCAATGCGGGATGTTGGTACTCTGGGTGGAGCTTTCGGTGTTTGCTTTGCCGCCGGACCGTTGGAGTTATCCCAGGCGGTATTGGCAGGTAGTATAAGGCTCGCTATCTGGCCCGGATATGTGTTGGCCTGAGCTACCGCACAAGCTCCATCAGTGGCAACTTCTGTTGCCGACTTGCTGGTCTTCACCCAGTTTGAAACCGGTCTTGCAATACCTTCGACATCAGCAGTGAGTGGAGCGTCGTACTCAACGTGATAGGTCGCATGATCACCAATAATATTAACTATGCCGCTCA
>CAYPDN010000027.1:9339-21031 GCA_964409445.1 uncultured Granulosicoccaceae bacterium | reverse complement strand
TGATGTGGTCTTCCGGGTAAATGAGGCTCGCACTGCTGCGCGCTAAATCCTGCTCTCGATCAAAAACAGGTGCTGCCATAATTTCTGTTTGATTTTGCAGGCCAGACAACAGCAAATGTAACCCTGCAACATCAAATGTGTTCGGCGAGCCTTTGCGATCGAGAAGGTTTAGTTTTTCCAGTATGCTGTTGTCGTAGTGAAAACCGTCCATCGCAACCACTGCAACGGAAGTCTCTTTTGCCAGTAAACTCGCAAGCGACTCAGTTAAGGTTGTTTTACCGGATGCAGGTGGCCCGGCGATAGCTGCAAAGAATCGCTTTTTACCTGCAGCTTTACTGAGAAGCGTGTTTGTAAGTTCGATTTGATTCATTGGCTGGTAGCTTGTCTTTTCCAGATAATACCCGATGGCAGGGTTTGGTAGACTGCACTGTCGATAGAACGCAAACGGATGACATAAATGACGAGTGTAGCACTGGTAACTGGCGGTGGTTCCGGTATCGGGCGTATGACAGCAGGTGCGCTTTCTGAAGCGGGCTTTGCAACGGTGGTTTGTGGCAGAAACCTCACTACGCTTGAAGAAACGGTTTCAATATACAACAACAGTCTGCTGACTGCGGTAGCCTGTGATGTGACTGATCCGGGCTCTGTTGACAACCTGATTGCAGAAATTGTCTCGTTACATGGACGTCTGGATGTTGTGTTTAACAATGCCGGTACCAATGTGCCGCCAATGCCAATAGATGAGCTTACGGTTGATCAATGGCGTCAGGTTATCGATGTCAATTTACATGGTGCTTTTTTAATTGCGCGTGCCGCTTTTGGTCAAATGCGAAAACAAGACCCGCAAGGTGGTCGAATAATTAATAACGGGTCAATCTCTGCACATGTTCCGCGGCCGGGTTCCGTGCCTTACACGGTAAGTAAGCATGCCATTAGTGGCTTAACCAAAACGCTCGCGCTGGATGGTCGGCCGTTCCAGATTGCCTGCGGGCAGATTGATATCGGCAATGCCGCCTCTGCCATGACAGAGAAAATGAGTGGTGGCGTACCACAGGCCGATGGCAGCATTAAGCCGGAACCGACAATGGACACAAAGCATATTGCTGATGCAGTTGTGCACATGGCGTCGCTGCCATTGTCTGCGAATGTGTTGTCGACAACGATAATGTCGACCAATATGCCGTTTGTCGGGCGTGGCTGATTTCCGTCTGTTACTCGGTTTATGACAAACGTTATCCTGAGAAGTGCTCTGCCATCCGATGTGGAGGGTATTTCTCAATGCGCTGTTGCCGCATACGATAAGTACATTGAACGTATGGGTAAGGTTCCGGCACCGATGATTGCCGATTTCAAAAGTGCGGTCGACACGAAGAATGTGGTGGTTGCATGTAGAGCTGATGAACTGTTGGGTTATGTAGTTTTTTACCCGATTGAGGAATCTATGCATCTGGAAAATATTGCAGTATTTCCCAGCTATGCAGGCAGTGGTACAGGTAGAAAACTAATAGCCGAAGTGGAACGAATCGCTGCAGCTCTGGGTCTTGAGTCTGTCGAGTTGTACACCAACGAGGCGATGACGGAAAATTTGCAGATGTACCCGATGCTGGGCTATCAGGAATGTGATCGTCGCTGCGAGGATGGGTTTAATCGGGTTTACTTTCATAAGAGTATTGTCTAATTCCTGATTAATACGCACGCCACTTTTGTGGCTTGTAAGCGTAGGAGTGATGATTACTCTGCTTCGCATGGTTTCCGTTATTTTTGATAGCGAGTTGCAAACAAACTCTGCGACTGTACTATTGGAAATTGAAGTTTATGCGGTAGTAGTTCAATGCAAGCAGCGGGAAGTGAAGTTCTTTTTAAAAGTCTGGTGTCCGACGGACTGTTAAGTCATGATCAATACCAGATAGGCCTGATTCAATCAAAGCGGTCCGGGGATACGCTCGACAAAACCTTATTGAAGCTCGGTTTTGTCACTGAAACGCTGCTCAATAACGCTATTGTCGATGACAATAATAGTTATGGTCGTAAAACACGTAGTGTCAGTTTGTCTGGTGCACTGCCAGATTCCGATGCCTTGTCACTTATACCTTGTGACTTTGCTCGACGTTTCGGAGTTATTCCGGTCTCTCTTAAGGACGCTGTCCTCGTCGTAGCGACTACTGATCTTTATGATTTACCTGCGCGAGATCAGCTGCAGTCGTCCGTTGGTAGTGATATATCGCTGCAGCTTGTTTTGGCCAGTGAGCGTGAAATTGCCGAAGCAATCGACCGATTTTATGGTTTTGAATTGTCTATCGATGGAATACTTCACGAGATAGAAACTGGCGAAGTGACGCATGATGCAGATAATCAGATCACTGACTACCACCAACCGGTAGTGCGTCTGGTCGATGCGATTCTGTGCGATGCAGTGAAGCACAGGGCTTCAGATATTCATTTTGAACCTGAAGCGGGTTTTACTCGTATTCGATACCGGGTAGACGGGGTGATGCGTCAGATTCGCAGTTTCCACAGTGACTATTGGGCAGCAATTGTTGTGCGTATTAAGGTGTTGGCTGAGCTTAATATTGCGGAGTCTCGTGCACCGCAGGACGGTCAGTTATCGATGAGTATTGCTGGGGGCGATATTGAGTTTCGCGTTTCATGTATGCCGACAGTACATGGCGAAAATGTTGTACTGCGAGTTCTCGACAGACAAAAAGGTATAGTTCCGATTGAAAAACTGGGCCTGGAAACAGAACCTTTGCGGCAGTTAAACACCTCAATGGAACGACCGGAAGGATTGATTCTTATCACCGGGCCCACTGGCAGCGGAAAAACAACCACGTTGTACTCAATGCTGAATCACAAGAGCGATGAAAGTATTAATATCATGACGCTTGAGGATCCGGTTGAATATCCGATGGCATTGCTTCGGCAAACCAGTGTTAACGAGCAGATTAAACTCGACTTTAGTAGCGGTATAAAGTCGATCCTGAGGCAGGATCCTGATGTGATACTGGTCGGTGAAATACGTGATAGTAGTGCTGCAGAGATGGTGTTCCGGGCATCAATGACTGGCCACCAGGTGTACTCAACATTACATGCTAACTCTGCAGTGGGTGCAGTCGCAAGATTGCAGGACTTAGGTGTTACTCCTGCTGTTATTGGGGCAAATGTGATATCAATTGTAGGCCAGCGGTTGGTTAGAAAGTTGTGTTTGACTTGCCGTGTTATAGATGAAAGTGGCGAATATAACACTGCCATCTATCAATCCGCCGGATGTAAGGAGTGTGGTTGGAATGGCTATAGCGGACGGGTGGCAGTAATGGAAGTTTTACGTATAACACCTGAACTAGGTGAATTGATTGGCTCCGACGCAAGTAACAATCAATTGTTGGAAACTGCGCGTCTAGATGGATACCAAACGCTTGCGGACGAGGCAATGCGTTTGGTTAGGAGCGGAATTACATCCATGACAGAAGTTTCCCGTGTGATAGATTTCACAAATTTCAAAATGTGAGGCAATTAGCATTTCCTCTGAGCAGTATGGATGTAAGTAGTAATGCAGTATTTCAAGTACAAGGCTATAGACAATGCCGGAACTGTCCAGCGTGGCAGTATCACAGCGGCAAACGCGGGCGAGGTAGATAATCGTCTTAGTACCCGTGGTCTTGAGCTTATCGTCTGCCGGCCAGTCTTGCGTATTTTTCGCCCTGCATCTGTTAGCCGCTCACCTGTAAGTCGTAAACAACTAATCGACTTTACTTTCCATCTGCATCAGATGGCAGAGGCTGGTGTACCACTCATCGACTCGCTGAAAGAGTTTCGTGATGCTGCTGATCAACAGCAGCTGCAATCGTCAGTGAGTGAGTTGATTGATCAGATCGAATCAGGGTGTAGTCTCTCTGCTGCCTGTGCGATGCAGTCAGGGGTGTTTAAGCCCATGTATACGAGCATGTTGCAGGCCGGGGAGCAGAGTGGCCGGCTGGTGGAAGTTCTGGCGGATCTGCTGGCATTGCTCAAGTGGCAGGATGAAACGCTTTCAAGTCTGCGTAGAGTACTAATCTATCCGCTGTTTGTCTGTCTGGTGCTTGGTGTAGTCATAGGCTTTGTGATGACGTGGCTGGTTCCAAGCTTAACTTCTTTCATTACTTCTGCAGGTGCTGAACTACCATGGCATACGCAATGGTTGATCTCTGTTTCTGATTTTATCATTGATCACTGGTTGGTTGCGTTGGTGTTGCTGATTATCACTGCTGTGGGTGTCAATGTAGCACTGCGTACCAGCTTCATAGCGCGCTACAACTGGCACCGTATACAGTTGCAACTGCCGTTGGCGGGACCAGTGCTATACAAAATCAAACTGGCGCGTTTTTGCCGATGTGCGGCGCTGATGTATGCATCTGGTATTAACCTGATCGACACGCTGAAACATGGTGAGTCACTGGTAGATAACCTGATGCTATCAGAAGCTCTGCGCACGGCACGCGAGAAAATAGTAGCAGGCGATAGTGTGGCTCAGGCATTCCAGCAGCAGGCAGCATTGCCTGCGTTGTTGAGCAGGCTTATCCGTATTGGTGAAACCACCGGTGGAATGGATCGCGCGTTTCTACAAACCAGTTATTTTTATGAACGCGATTCTCGCGAAGCTATTGAGCGGCTGGAGCAATTTATAGGTCCGGTGCTGATAATTATCGTTGGTGCAATCATGATGTGGGTCGTGCTGTCAGTGATTGGCCCGATCTACGATTTGGTTTTTACGATGCAGGAGGCAATGTGATGGACAGGCGTGTTTTATTTCTACAGCCCGACAGATTGACCTGCTACAGACAGGAAAAAAATGGCGTTGTAGCAGAGCGGCAATGGTTGATAGATCTGGACGGGTTGCCGGAGGACTTGCGGCCCTACCTGAAGCATTCTCGTCAGTCGGAGTTCAATTTGTTGATCGATCTGCCGGAAGAGGAGTGTCACCTGGAGTCGTTTACAACGATTAGCCGTCGTGATCAAAAACACCTCATTGCGAAAATCCAGAATAAGCGCTTTGAGAATGCGCTGCTGACAAAGGCAGATGTCACGGGCTCCGGTATGAATCAGTCGAAATTGTCGTTATTGCTGTCAGGTATTGCCAAACACAAAGTCTGTGCAGATTTAATCAGGCTGCTGGATCAGCTGGAAATTTGTGTTCGAGCGGTCCATTCTCCATTAACACTTACTTCAGCGCTAGCTAAACTGAGTCAGTCCAGCAAGGGAGCTTGTCTTTTTGTTATCCCTCTTCAGCGTTGTTACCGATTGATTGCGTGCATCGATTCGTTCGTATTTTTTAATCGACGAATTGATGTGCCGTATGAATCGAGAGGGGCGGATTTTAAAGCAGATCAAAAAGAAAAAAGTGATTTGTTAAAAAATTGTCTGACAGAAACTCTTGTCTATCTGCAAAGACAGCAGGTAGAAGGCTGGGAAACACCTGTGTTGATTGTACCGGATTTGAAACTGGCTGCCCCTGGTATAAAAGATATGTTTAAGCAGATGGCTGATTCAGGTTTGGTGAGTGAAATTAGAAATTTTCTGTCTCCCTCAATAGCAGATTCGAATCCGACGCAAGGATTAAAACCAGAATCGAAACAAATCTTATCTAATTCCTATTTACCATTCGGCCACTGGTGTGTGGAACCGCTGCTTGCTGCGGCAGCCTGCAGTTGTGGCAATGGGTATGCACGCAGAAGACACCGCAGCGCGTACACAGCCCGCAAGGTACGCAATATTTGGGCGGCACTCGCACTCTGTGGTCTTGGTGGTGCTGTTTCTTCTACGGCAGTGGCTCATAAATTAACTGTGCAATATGAAGAGTTGATGGCAACTTATAGTGAGTCAACCATTGCTCTTCAAAACACGATTACCGAACATGACTCCACAAGTGAAAAATTACACGAACATTCTGTCGAAGCTGTACGACAGGCTATGGTCACTGCCAGGCTAATTGAGCTGAGTACGTCGCATACTCCGCTCGATTTTCTGAATGAGATTGCAGAAAATGTGCACGAAAATGCAGGTGTATCAGTGAGTTCTGTAGCGTGGGAGCTCGAGGATTTACTTAATGCAACCTCGTTGACTGAAATGCTATCCCAGCCCACGGCAATTAATACAATAGATTTAGAGCAGGTTTATCGGGCTACGGTATCCGGTGTTGTGCAAGGCAACCCGGAAGCTTCGTTAACCACATTTGAATCGTTTGTATCGACGTTACGGCACGCTAACGCAATTCCCTCGGTGGTTGTTGTCGAGACTCCGTTTGGACTGGGTAGTCAGGACAAAACGACTATGTCTTCTTTGTCCGGTGCGACTGGAGAGTTTTTGCTGGAGTTGTCCACAGCTGGTACTGAGCGATGATGCATCTGGATCGTACAATCATCGGTTTTGCGTTGGCTACAACTCTGTCTGCTGGTGTGGTTTATTTTCAGGTTAATGATGTCATGCAAAGCCAGCGCTGGGTTGAAAAAAAGAGAAGCGAATTTTTATCAAAGAATGGATCTGTTTTTACCAACCTTGATGATTCAGACTTTCTTGAAGCTAACTATACAAGTTTCAGAGGTATCCTTGACAAGAATACCTCAGATTCAAAAAGCAAGGTTAAATGGATCAAGTTGTTGGAATCTGCCAAGTCGCAACTGGATCTGGCCGAGATGAGTTTCGAGATCTATCCCGCCAGATCGATCGCACAAAATCAGGCTGAATTACTGGTGGCGGTTAGTGTTGAGGTTATTGAATTAAAAGTGTCTGTCCTGCATGACGGAAAAATATCAGAGCTCGTAAATTACCTAAATACCTACGCTCCAAATGAGTTTGTTATTACGGCACTGGATATAAAACGGAATAGAAGAAAAATAGACAATGGTATTACAACTGCGAAGATGATTAATCTTGATGTCCTGTTCACTATCAAATGGTATTCCATTGATGTGATTGGTGAAAGTAATGATATACAGAGTTAGTCTTTTTACATGCAAGAAAAAATACTTAATTGTTGTAATGGCCGGGCTATCTGGAATTGCACAATTTGCATCCGCTGCGGAAATTAATAGTGGAGAGTTGCGGCCTGGCCTGAGTCTATTTATATCGACTCCGGAGCAGCGGAATCTTGAGAAAGAGCAACGTGATATAGAGTCTGATCTGAAAGAAACAAACGCAACACTGGTAACAGCGATTGACGATGGTATAGAGCCGGTTGGTATTGCTATAGAAAAACTGACTTCGGAAAAAACCACAGCAGAGAAAATCACGACAGAGGGGGAAAATTATATTCCCCAACGCTACGATGGCGTGATATTCAGAGGTGATCAGGTATTGAGTATATGGTTTGATGGCAGCAGACATGCAAAGTCATCAGGTTCACCCGGATTCCAAATAGAATTTATAAATCAAAGTGGTCGAATCGGGCTTTCCACCGATGATGGTAGTTACGAATTGAGTCCAGGTGATGTGTTGCCTCTGCAACAGCATACATCAGAAGATCTGATGTCGGTGGCTACCGGTGCGATTGATGGGGCTATGTTTAAATGAGTTTACCGATAACCGAATGCAAAATGCATCTACTGCCGACTCAGCAAAAGGGTGTTGCTTTGCTTGTAGCGATGATGGCATTGCTGGCAGGCAGTGCTTTTTATCTGGTAAACGGACACAAATCTGATCTTCGCGACAAAAGGCTTGATTCATTGCTGTCTGCGAAGCAGGCACTGATTGCCTACGCAGTAAACTATGCTGATAACTATGGTCACAATACCCGTGGGGGTACCGGGCGGTTGCCATGTCCGTCTCTGACACGCCACAGTACACCGGCGCGATCTTGCGGGTCTGGCGATATTGGTTATCTGCCATCGGTGTGGATGCGTAGCGGACGATTGATGGAAATTGACTACCTTGAGCGATTTCTGGATCAGGATATCTGGTACGCGGTATCTGACGACCATCGCTATAACCCGTCCTTTAATACACTAAATTCATATCGCAGAGACAATCTGCTGGCAGTTGATTCTAATCAGGATATTGTCGCGGTATTAGTGGCACCTGGACAACCGCTGGATAGTCAAAATAGAAATAGTGCCAACGGTCTGCCCGCGGCATCTGTGGTTGCGGAATATCTGGAAGGAGAAAATGCAGATTCCGACAATGAGTTCACAGTGACCGGCACTAACGATCTGTTGGTAGCTATAAGGCGAGACGAGTTGTTGCCATTGATGGAAAGGCGGGTGCTTGGGCATGCCAAAGAATGGCTTAGTGAATACAAAGCTAAGTATGGATTCTATCCTTATGCTTCAATTCCAGGAGGAGATGGCCAGTGTGTACAGGGCATGACCCGAGGAATGTTAGCCACAGAGGGCACGTGTGCTGGCGCGTCATTTACTGATGAAGCTTATTCAAATGTTCCGCAGGGCCGATCATTACGTCAAACCTGGTTTTATCGGTATGACTGGCCAAACCTGATTTACTACCTAGTTGATGACACCTGTACCGCAGATCGTGGCGCGACCGATTGTGATGGTGTGGATGATCCGGTGCGTACTTTAACGGTTGATGGCGAGCCGGTAGAAGTGGTTCTAATTAGCACTGGGTCTCCGATTGTGACTGTTCCCGCTGCCGGACTACAGGTCCATGGTACCGCAGATATTATCAACTACCTTGATACCGATGCTCTTATTACCGCTGATACCGCATTCGAGACGCCGATTTTGTCTGCAGTAAGCAATGATCAGTTGGTATTTATAAATTGATTATTGAAACAAAAATTAGTGCCAGCGGTAGTTCTCAACGATTGAATGGTCTGTGTGCTCGTTGCAATTCCGGTGGATTTACGCTGCTTGAAATGTCGATTGTTCTTTTGATTATGGGTCTGTTACTCGGATCGGTGATGCAACCGATGGGAGCTGGTGTGATTGAACGCAAGCGTCAGCAAACTCTCGGGCAGTTGGTAGAAATTCGCGAAGCGCTGATTGGCTACGCATCTGTTCATCACCGTTTGCCGTGTCCGGTTTCTCCGTCTGTAGCGATCAACAGTTCAAACGCACAAACGGTTACCAGTGAATGCCGTGTGCCACACGGCTATGTGCCTGCCGCAGTGCTCGGTATTTCCGGTAACCATGACGGCAGCGGTTTTTTAACTGATAGTTGGGGAATGCCCATCCAATATCATGTCACTTTGTCCGATGCAGATAGTGACGGATTTGCAGACTTCACCACTGTAGAAGAGATGCGTGATGTAGGCATGGAGAATCTGCTGCCGGAATATGAGGTTTGCAATGCGGCAAGTTGTGCACAGTTACGCGCCAATCGTGTACCAGCGGTTCTGGTGTCAACGGGTGGTGCACAAAGCTTGTCTGATGATGAAAATGAAAACCAGGATTCTGATAACCGGTTTGTAAGTCGTGATCTGGATGTCGTCGGCCCCGATCAGTTTGATGACATTGTGGTCTGGCTGTCAGGCAATATTTTGTTTACTCGTCTCTTGCAGGCACATGTGCTGCCGTAGGAGATAAACAGTGTAAGTAACCAGTGTCCATACAGAAACCAGTGTAACTGTGGTTTGCGCATTGTCATAAAACTATTTTTTAGTGCTTTATTCTGTTTGCTGGATGGACATTGGCCGAGTCATTTCACCAACGTGTTAATCTGAGGAAGTCAGTATGGTTGTAAGAAGTATGAATACGAAACAGCAGGGTTTTACATTGATTGAAATTGCGATTGTCCTGCTAATCATCGGTCTTTTGCTCGGCGGTATCATGAAAGGCCAGTCTATGATCAACAGTGCGAGGGTTAGGGCAATAGCCAATGATCTGGTCGGCATTGAAGCGGCATGGATATCCTTCCAGGATCGCTATCGGTCACTACCGGGAGATTACGCGCGAGCGTCAACACATATAGTACAAGGTGCTATAGACGGAGATTCCAATGCGAGAGTTGACAGTGGTGCGGAAGCAGGCGCTGTCTGGCAGCACCTTGCGGGTGCCGGATTTATTTCCGGAAATTATGATGGTGCACCGGTTGCGTCCCTGGCAGATGGCATGTGCGTAGAGACAACCTGTCCGGGGAATCCCTACAATGGATTCTATAAGATAGGTAACTCGAACAACGCATTGGGTCAGGCAAATCCATTGCATGAACTTGCGACCGGTGGAAATATTCCGGTTGCAGTAATGTATGAACTTGATCTAAAAATCGACGATGGTATTCCCAACACGGGTCGGTTGCGATCATTTGATGCAGCGCCCTACAATGGCTGCGTTGCTAATAATGAATGGGACGTAGTGTCCGGTGCATCTGACTGTGCTGGTGTGCTGGAGTTGCCACTCTAGCTAAAGCGGGGTTCCTCCTGGTTTTATCGGGAGGATCCTTTATTCGTAGTGTTACAAGACGAGCACCGAGGAATCACGCGCAGGATTTGCTGGTGCTCTGCACCAATACCCAGCGAATGATATCGCGATGATTGTCCAGAGTCAGTGCCTGTTCTTTCGTCAGAGTGATGATGAGAAACGGGCTCTGGGTGTTGAGTTGAGCTTTTATTTCATCGGCCGTATCAGCTGTACCGGCACCCCACGGTCTGCGTTTAACTAGCTCTTTTAATTGCGCTGAACTGTTTAATCCGTCTTTAAATGCAATAGATGCGATAACACGATCGGTATTGTCGAGCTTCTTCAGGCATTCGTTGCTGCTAAGGTCGCGATGTGAAGTTGTGTTTTCTGTTTCTTTGCTGGTATCTGCTCTGACTGCTGCGGTACCGGCGACATTTAGCAGAACGACAAGTATCGTCGCGAATGTTGCGTATTGAAGAAAAGGCGCTTTGACGGAGAAGACGTGATTAGTGAACATTAAATACGAGTGTTAGATATGTTGAAAGCATAAATAAAAATGCCCGCTGACTTGAGCGGGCATTTTATCGTAACTTTTATGGCAGTGCAGCTAACTGACTTGCCCGGGCTTACTTACCTTGGCTGACATACCTTAGCTGAATGGCAAGGTCAAACCATCAATGTTGTTATTTGCCAATCTGAAAGTTTACACTGGCTGATTCAATGATGACTTTACCGTCCTGATTCTGGATGCGGCCTGATACGGTGTGCGGACCGTTTGCCAGATTTTGAATTGACAGATTGACTTCCCGGCCTTTGTTGACGTCTTTACCGTCAATAGCGATAACCAGTTCATCTGCAGGACCGAGGGCTGGTGTCGGTAGCATAATAACTTGTACGTTACCGGTAGCAGGATCAACAACTTTGCCCTGGCGTGGAGTCAGAACTGCAAGCTCGCTGTAGTTCGTTGCAGGGAGTTCACCTTCTTCATCTTCGCCTTCGGTTTCGACGCGATTTGATGATCCGCTGTTGCTGGCTGAGCTGCTTCGGGAAGAGGACTTAACACCCGGTATTCTAACTTTCTCGGCGCCTTCGATCGGCTTGTCACCAAAGGCGACGTTACCGTTTTCATCAACGTATTTGTAGACGTCTGCACTGATGAATGGGGCGCTGACGAGTGCGACGACGAATAGGGTTGTTTTGACAAAAGCCTTCACGCTTTTCTCCTGCAGGTTCATAGCTTCGCTGCAAGACAATCAAGTTTCAGGCCGCGATCTGCTCTGGTTTGGAGGCAGTTAGGTGGAATGCGACGTGGTGCTCATCACCACTGCAGGATTCAGCTGTTTCGCTTAGTTGGTGCGACCCTGGGT
>CAYPDN010000027.1:0-9239 GCA_964409445.1 uncultured Granulosicoccaceae bacterium | reverse complement strand
CCTGGGTGTGACGAATTCCGTCAAAATTTCCAATCCTGCTGTAGCAACCGTATAACCTCATCTGCAGTTTGTGCTCTTTCATCGACTTTTTTATTCAGGCAATGTAGTACCGTTTTTTCGAGAACTGAGGGCACATTCGTAAACTCAGAAGGCTTCGGTGGCTCGTCTTGAAGTGTGGATTGTATAACTTCATCTATACGCTCCCCCTGTGCAGGTGTACGACCGGTTAACGCTTCGTACAAAACTATACCCAAACTATATATGTCGGTTCGCGAGTCGATATTCGGATCCCGTTCTACTTGTTCCGGTGACATATAAAACAACGTGCCCTGTAGTTTTTGATGACCGGTCATAGCAGGGTCTTCAATCTGGTGTTGTGGAATTTCATCTTCGAAATCTGATTGACTGCCATCCTCACTCCAGACTTTTGCCAAACCCCAGTCCAGTAACAGTACCTCGCCATAGGGACCCACCAATATGTTCTCGGGTTTGATGTCGCGGTGGATGACGCCGTGGGAATGTGCGCAGGTAAGCGCCTGAGCTACCTGTACGATGATGTCGACCATTTGATATAGATCGTATCTCTCGCGGTAGTCGAAGACTTCCCGAAGTGTATAGCCGTGTACCAGCTTCATCGTGAAGTAGTATCGGCCTTTGTTGTCTCTGCCTAATTCGTAGGTCGGGACAATGTTGGGGTGTTGCAATATCGCAGACACGCGCGCTTCGCGCAGCAGACGTTTCTGCTCGACAACATCGTCTGCAAATTCCGGTAACAGTGACTTATAACAAATGTTCCGGTTCAGACTCATATCTTTGCAGGACTGAATCAGAGATTTGCCACCTTTCGCGATGGTTTTGAAAAAGGCGTAACGAAAGTTCGGATCGAGCTTTGTTGCCAGATCTTTGTCTGTCTGCTCGATAAATAATGTCGGGTTCTCGGGCAGCTTTAGTTTTGGATACTCGCTCACGCTGAATCGCCGGTCTTTGATTGGTGCTTAGTGTACCTCACCGTTCTGTGATCGGTTGATTAGTAACTATCCGGGAACCAGACAGGTGATTCGGGAAATTTTTCCGGCAGGAGGAAGGCGGGTGGCAGAAACAAAAATCCCCGCACGATGGCGGGGATTACTTTTAACAGCAGTTGCTCTTAATTAACTACACCGGTAGACGATTATTTAAGGGCTTCGGTTGTTGTTTTGATGACCGCAGCAGCAACTTTGTACGGATCAGCATTAGATGCCGGACGACGATCTTCAAGACGACCTTTCCATCCGTCTTCAATGGTGCCAACCGGAATACGGATCGATGCACCACGATCAGATACACCGTAGCTGAATTGATCGATCGATTGTGTTTCGTGTGCACCGGTCAATCGCTGGTCGTTGTCTGCGCCGTAAACACTGATGTGACGCTGAATGTTCTTACCAAATTCTTCACAGATTTTGGTGAAGATGTCTTCTTTGCCCGAGTCGCGCATTGGACCGTTGGAGAAGTTTGCGTGCATGCCTGAGCCGTTCCAGTCTGTGTCACCAAGCGGCTTTGGATGCCAGTCTACCGACACATTGTATTTTTCAGCAGTTCGCTCGATCAGGTAGCGCGCCAGCCAGATTTCATCGCCTGCGCGCCTGGCGCCTTTGGCGAAAATCTGGAATTCCCACTGACCAGCTGCCACTTCGGCGTTGATGCCTTCTACGTTCAGGCCAGCCTCAAGACACATATCAAGGTGTTCTTCGACAATCTCGCGACCGTACGCGTTATTGCCACCAACGGAGCAGTAGTATGGTCCCTGTGGTGCCGGGAAACCTTTCTCTGGAAATCCCAATGGCTGGTTGGTATCGACATTCATCAGGAAGTATTCCTGCTCAAAGCCAAACCAGAAGTCATCATCGTCTTCTTCAATAGTGGCACGGCCGTTTGAGACGTGCGCAGTGCCATCGGCATTCAGGACTTCGGTCATCACCAGGTAGCTGTCTTTTCGATCCGGATCAGGAATGATTGCAACTGGTTTAAGCAAGCAGTCGGAATCATTGCCTTCTGCCTGTTCTGTCGAGCTGCCATCGAATGACCACATGGGGCAGTCTTCGAGTTTGCCGCTGAAGTCACTGCGAACCATTGTTTTACTGCGCAGGCTTTGAGTTGGCTGATAGCCGTCGAGCCAAATGTACTCTAATTTACTTTTCATGATCGGAACTCTCCAATAATCTTTGTCTTACAATCGTTTCACCACCTGCGCCGACTATTTGCCGGGCCGGTGATATGGTAGTCAGTTCGTGGGTCGTCAATATACCTGAGTAGCGTGATAACTGTTGAATCCCAGCGCGACATATCCGCTGGTTTCTGCAGCCACCGAGTCACCTGTTCGAGAATCTGGTACCCATAGGACTTCGAAGATGAACGTTACTGGTTTGTTGCCATTTTGTGATGCGCTATTTTTGCATCAGAGTGATTCGTTTTTTGCAGCACTCGATTTTTAAATCCAGTATAGGCCATATCACGAGTTTTTAGGCGCTTCCAGACCGATCCAGGCAAAGTAGGATGGCAGCGATTATATCTCCCTTTAAGTTGTTCTGTGCTTAATTCGGCGACCGGGCTAAAATTGAGGGTATTGGTTGTACCAATGCCTTTTAATCTATCTTCCACGGAGTCATTCTTTGCAATTCGATCTGAATACCTTTCAGGGGTTGATCGCTGCGCTGCAGCATTACTGGAGCGAGCAGGGATGCACGGTTCAGCAACCTTATGATATGGAAGTGGGTGCTGGCACATTTCACAGCTCCACATTCCTTCACGCTATTGGTCCCGAGCCCTGGAATTCCTGCCACGTGCAGGGTTCGCGCCGACCGACTGATGGGCGTTATGGGGAAAATCCGAACCGGCTGCAGCATTACTATCAGTTTCAGGTGGTAATGAAACCATCGCCAGATGACTTTCAAGAGCTCTATCTGGGCTCACTGAAAGCAATTGGATTCGATTCTCTGGTGCACGATATCCGCTTTGTCGAAGATAACTGGGAGTCACCAACCCTCGGTGCCTGGGGTCTGGGTTGGGAGGTCTGGCTTAATGGCATGGAAGTAACTCAGTTTACCTACTTTCAGCAAGTTGGCAGCTTGCCATGCAAGCCCGTTATGGGCGAGATTGCCTACGGTCTTGAGCGTCTTGCGATGTATATACAAGGTGTTGATAGCGTCTACGACTTACTATGGTCCAACGGACCAACCGGTCCGGTCACCTACGGTGATGTGTTTTTACAAAACGAAATTGAACAGTCGGCGTACAATTTTGAACACGCCAATGTAGAGGCGCTGTTTCAAACCTTCGAAGCTGCTGAGGCCGAGGCTCAACATTTGTCTGAACTCAGCCTGCCGTTGCCTGCCTATGAAAAAGTACTGCGCGCATCTCATACATTCAATTTGCTTGATGCAAGGCGCGCTATCTCGGTCACCGAAAGACAAGGCTATATTTTGCGTATTCGTACTCAGGCAAAGCTGGTTGCGGATGCGTACTTTAACGAACGTGAAAAACTGGAATTTCCATTGATAAAGAAGTCAGTTGATAAGGCTGCGCAATAATGGCTGATCAAAACAATGTTGAAACAGACAGTTTTCTGGTTGAGCTCGGTACTGAAGAGCTGCCACCCAAAGCGCTTTTAACACTCGCTAATGCTTTTGGTGAGGGAATCACCAATGGTTTGAAAGAGGCTAATCTTGCGGCAGGTGATTGTCGTGTTTACGCAGCCCCCAGACGGCTTGCTGTAGTTATTGATGCAGTACCGGTTAAGCAGCAGGATCAAAAAATCCAGCGCCGCGGGCCTGCATTGGCTGCGGCCTACAAGGACGGCGAGCCGACTAAGGCGGCACTCGGGTTTGCAAAATCCTGTGGTGTGGAGCTGGCTGATGTTGAAGAAGTCAGCACCGACAAAGGCACCTGGCTCTCGGTAAATATCGACCAAAAGGGTGCGGCGGTGGTTGATTTGCTGCCAGATATCGTTGCTAAATCGCTCGCGGCCCTGCCGGTTCCCAAGCGTATGCGCTGGGGTGACAGTGACATAGAGTTTGTGCGACCTGTTCACTGGTTGTTGATGCTGTTCGGAAATGATGTTGTCAATGCCAATGTGCTAGGCCTGAATGCCGGTCGCACTACACGTGGGCACAGGTTCCATAACAACAAAGAACTCACGGTTGATCACCCTGACAGTTACGTCGCGACGTTAAAGCAGCAGGGTATGGTCATCGCGGACTTCAATGAGCGGCGTGAGTTAATTGCCAAAGGGGTTAGCGATGCAGCGGATGCTGTGGGTGCAACTGCAATTGTTGAGGACGCGTTGCTTGATGAAGTGACGGCTCTTGTGGAATGGCCGGTTCCGGTGCTTGGCAATTTTGAAAAAGAGTTTCTTCAAATTCCGGAAGAAGTATTAATCACAACCATGAAAGACAATCAAAAGTACTTTCCGTTGTTTGATAGAGCAGGCAGTTTGATGCCAATGTTTATCACAATCTCAAATATAGAGAGCACCGATCCCGATCAGGTGCGTAAAGGTAATGAGGTTGTAGTTAGACCGCGCCTGGCAGATGCGATGTTTTTCTGGCAGCAGGATAAAAAGAAGAAGCTTCAAAGTTATCGACAACCCCTTGAAAAGGTGGTCTTTCAAAAAGAGCTTGGCACTGTCGCTGAAAAAACGGACCGGGTAGAAAAGTTAGCTCTCGACATTGCTTCCAATATAGGTGCTGACACAGCACATACAGCGCGCGCGGCAAAACTCTCCAAGTGTGATTTACTCACTGAAATGGTTGGTGAGTTTGCGTCCCTTCAGGGAGTGATGGGCGAGCGCTATGCAAGACTGGAGGGCGAACCCGAGCCTGTGGCCATGGCTTTGAGTGAACAATATCTGCCGCGCTTTGCCGATGATGGAATTGCACAGTCCGGAGTTGGGCAGTCGCTCGCTATAGCTGATCGTCTGGATACCATTGTCGGTATCTTTGCGATCGGTAAAAAACCTACTGGCGTTAAAGATCCGTTTGCGCTCAGAAGATTATCGCTTGGTGTGCTGAGAACATTGATTGAGGGTAAGCTTGAGCTTGATCTGCCGGAGTTACTTGAAAAAGCTGCTGCAGGTCTTGCCGGAAAAGCCAGGGCTGATGTGCCGGAAGTTTTTGAATTTATGCTTGAGCGTTTACGCGCCTACTATGCTGCGAACGATATTAGCCCGCAAATCTTTGACTCCGTGGCATCTGTAAGGCCAACCTCACCGATTGATTTTGATCGTCGCATAAATGCTGTTAAGGCGTTTACACAGTTACCAGAAGCCGAAAGTCTCGCCGCGGCCAACAAGCGGATTAACAACATTCTTAAAAAGAACCCGGTGCCTGACAATGCGTCAGTGGATACATCGTTGTTTGAAAGTAGTGCTGAAACTGGATTGTACGACGCTCTTAATGATCTTAAGCCTGCAGTAGAATCAAGCTTTGCAAGTGGTGACTACACGCCTGCATTGCAGGCTTTGTCAAAATTAAGGACACCCGTTGATACTTTCTTTGATGAAGTGATGGTGATGGCAGACGAAGAGAAGATTAAGAATAATCGGCTTGCGATGCTGGGTGAGCTGCGAGTTTTGAATTCCCACGTTGCGAATCTTGGTGCACTGCAGTCGTGAAGCTTGTTGTGCTCGACAGAGACGGTGTTATCAATGAAGCGCGCGATGATGTGATTAAGGATCCACAGGATTTTGTACCGATCGAAGGAAGCCTGGAGGCGATAGCCAGACTCACTCAAAACCACTACCGAGTGGTGGTTATCACCAATCAGTCAGGCATAGCGCACGGACTGCTCACCATTGATGACGTCGGACGCGTTCACGCCCATATGCAGCAACTGGTTGCAGCTAAAGGGGGAAGGATTGATGCGATTTTATTTTGCCCTCATGCACCGGACGACGATTGCAGTTGTCGCAAGCCCAAACCAGGCATGCTGCATAGTTTGATGGATCGATTGAACATCGAGTTAAACGGTGTGCCGTTGGTGGGTGATTCACTGCGTGATGTTCAAACAGCGATGGTCGTCGGTGCAACGCCGGTCCTGGTCAAAAGCGGGCACGGAACACAAACGCTTGAAGAAAATAAACATCTTGATTCGGTAGAAGTTTATGCCGATCTTGCGGAGTTTACAGAGCAAACACTAGCGCTTGAAGAGACCGAATAAGCAGAATATTCTATCTGCGCAGTAGTAAAGGCAGCCATCTCCAAATTTGAAGTAATGATGCCAGCGCACCTGCGGCATAGGTAAGGGCTGCAGCTCTGAGTATCCTTCGGGTGGCGAATTCCTGCTCCGGTGAGATGTACTCGCCTTCTATCAGTATTGGCATGGCTTTGTTGAAACTCGCATCCCATTCTTCCGGCAATATAATTAAATAAGTACCAGCGCCGCAAAGTGCGATTAGAATGCCGCCAATTAGAGGTGCCAGGGCAGCAGCTGGTACCCGAGTCAGTATGGCTGCCAGTGGCGCAAGCGATAATAAAAGATAGCCAATTTGCTGCAGACGTCTTGCCAGAGGTATGTAGCGTGTGCGCAACTTGAAGACTGTATCCTTTCTATGCCACTGCAGTGCATGACCAACTTCGTGAGCGGCGACGGCAACTGCTGTTAGTGACTTGCCATTATAGTTTTTTGGTGAGAGTCGAACTGCTGGTGTACTGCTATCGAAATGATCCTGATTCGGTTTGGTTTCTTCCACCACCACACCT
This sequence comes from uncultured Granulosicoccaceae bacterium, assembly GCA_964409445.1. GTDB lineage: Bacteria > Pseudomonadota > Gammaproteobacteria > Granulosicoccales > Granulosicoccaceae. The sequence continues at coordinate 2,502 of CAYPDN010000027.1, read as the reverse complement.
TCAATATTGAAGCGTTTAAGAAGGTGGGTTGCAAGCTCACCACCGGTTCCAGGTATACCAGGTAGCTCATTGCCATAGCGAGCAAAGACCCATCTAATCCATAGTTGCGGACCAAGTACCAGGCCGATGATAAAAACTACTAAGACAAGAAAGTGCATTGGTGATCAATGAGTCTTCGGCAGATTAAACAAGCGCGTCGCATTCGCATTACTTGCAAGAATAATGTCATCTGCCTGTAAATTTTTAATTTCAGCGATGGCTGTGACAACCTCGGGTAGAAAGGCTGGCTCGTTTCTATTGCCAGCGTTTGTTTGTGTCGGTTGGTCTGGTGCGTCTGTTTCTACCATAATCGAATCGAGCGGCAATTCTTTCACTATTTTATTCAGACGCGTTGCACGATCATAGGTGATCGCACCTCCAAAGCTTAATAAAAAACCCAGACCAATCAATTGTTGCGCCTGTTGCAAACTGCCATTGTAGCTGTGTACTACGCCAGTCACCTGGCTTTTGGCAGATTTGATAGCAAGCGTTACGTCCTCTACTGCATTGCGCGCGTGAATGATTAGCGGCAGTTTATGCTTTGCTGCAAGCTCAATCTGGTGACTAAAAAAATATTGTTGCTTTTCGTAGTCCAGATCCTTAACAAAGCCATCTAAGCCACATTCGCCAAGTGCGACGCAGCTACTTTTTTGTAGTGTTTCGTCGAGTAATTGTAGGTCATCATCACTATGATCGTTGATAAATACCGGATGTAGCCCCGCGGTGGGATAGACGTTCGTATATTGCTCCGATAACGAAAATATTTTGCTCCATCGCGCGCGCGTGGTTGCTGGAATTATCATCCGTGATACGCCAGCACTTTTTGCGTTGTTGTATACGGAGCTACGGTCTGTATCGAATCGATCGTCGTCAAAGTGAATGTGTGTATCAATGAGTGAAATCATAACTACAGATTACGGACACGGATTCGGATTGCTGGCGTGTACATTTTGTATTTCTTTGATGACTTCTTCTGTTAGCTCAAGATCAATGCTCTGACAATTTTCTTTTAACTGACTGACGGAGGTTGCACCAATTATTGAAGAGGTGACAAAGGGTTGCTTGTTTACAAATGCCAGCGCCATAGCAGTAGGGCTTAACTGGTGTCTGTTTGCAATTTCCACATACTGCCTGACGGCCTCTGTTGCACTTTTTGTGGTGTAGCGATAAAAGTAATTTTTGTGCAAGGTTAGTCTGGCATTTTCTGGTTCCTGACCGCCGAGATATTTCCCGGTCAAAGACCCGCCTGCAAGTGGGGAGTAGGCTAGTAAGCCGACGTTGCTGCGATGCGCAAACTCTGCCATGCCAATCTCATATGATCGGTTTAAAAGACAATAGGGATTTTGCACTGAAGCAATTATTGGGAAATTGTTCTGCTTTGCACACTGGAGGTATTGATGCAGGCCCCAGGGTGTCTCATTAGATACGCCGATGTGTCTGATTTTTCCACTGTCTTTAAGCTTTGAGAGAGCTTCAAGTGTCTCGCTAATTGGGTTGTCGTGTTTATCCTTGCCGTATTCGTAGCCGAGCTTGCCGAAGTAGTTAGTATTCCGTGAAGGCCAGTGAATCTGGTAGAGGTCGATATAGTCGGTGCGCAGTCGCTTCAGGCTATCGTGTAGTGCTTGTTCTATTTGTGCCGGTTCAAGCTTTGGACCGTTGCGTATATGGCCTATCCATTTTTTCGGTGCTGGTCCGACCACTTTGCTGGCAATAACATACTTGCTGCGATCCTGATGCTGCAGCCAGTTGCCAATGTACTTTTCTGATAAGCCTGAAGTGCTTTTACTGACAGGTCCGGGGTAGAGCTCTGCCGTGTCTATGAAGTTAATGCCATTGTCGGCCGCGAACGAAAGTTGAAGGTGTGCTTGTTGTTCGTTGTTTTGCTCGCCGAAGGTCATTGTGCCGAGAGCAATAGCGCTTACCGAGAGATCGGTGCTGCCAAGCGGATTGTATTTCATCGATTCCCGCTGAGCATGAATGCCTCGCGCAGCTGCAACTTATGCGACGGCCGAATTACCATACAACGGGAGCTTGTGACCATGGTAATTTTGATGGCGCGTAAATTGTTGGTCTGCAGCGGCGTGTATGCGAATTCTGTATATAGAGCGCAAATACGTTACGCCGCTTTGAACTTGAGTTTTTTAACACCCTTCAAATCTACTTCTTGCTTTGCATGCCAGAGATCATACTGATACTGCATGGCTAACCAACTCTCTGGAGTACGTCCCAGAGCCTTAGACAGACGCAACGCCATACCAGGGGTGACTGCGCTCTGAGCATTAATCACTCTGTTTATTGTTGAAGGTGACACACCAAGGCTTTCTGCGAGCGTACGAACACTGGTGCCGTATGGCTCTATGTACGTGCCGTAGATAAACTCCCCCGGATGTGGTGGATTGTGCATGCCCATTAGTGATAATCCTCGTAATCCAGCAAATATACATTGCCATCTTTAAACTCAAA